>JALTGP010000082.1 GCA_027076905.1 Campylobacteraceae bacterium
GTTGAAGCGTGGATGCTAAAAAAACCTGTAGTCATTAATGAACTCTGCCCTGCATTCATAGAGTTAGTAAAAAATGAACACTCTGGACTCTATGCCAATAAAAAAAATCTACACCTACAGTTAAGCAGACTGCTACAAGAGGATAAACTCTCTTCACTTCTTGGCAAAAATGGATACAACTCAAGCTCCGATTATCTTTGGTCAAAAATCGCCTCTCATATCAACACTCAACTCTTAAGTCTCTGTCAATGAGAAGATATCGACTAGTAGTAGCAACACTCTTGCTACTTATTACACTGGTTCTATTACAATATTCAATACGAGGATTATCAATCTATTTTGTCTACAAAACCAAAGTTATTGACAAAGAGCTAGAGTTTACCTCTGAAGTTATCTACAAACCTAAAGTCAAAAAAGAGATAAAACTCACCTATGATATATTTTACTTTTTATTAAAAAATGAGTTCCAAAAAGATAAAATGAAATTTTTTACCCCACAGGTACAAAGTGATGAGGTATCCAAACTAAAAACATTTCGTTTTACAATTGACCCAAAAGATATAGATAGTCTAAATATTAATCTCCCAGAGAGTGGAAAAGACCATTATGTAGATGCCTATATGCAAGTAAGCGATAACCCAAAAAAGATAAGAAAAGTAAATCTACGCTACAGAGGAGACAATAACTTTCACTGGCTCTACCCTCAAAAGTCTCTGCGTATTAAACTATCCAAAAAAGATACATATAATATGGAGAAAAAATTTAATCTTATCAACCCACCCTATGACTACACCATTGTTGATATCATAAACTATAATATTTCATCAAAACTAGGAATTATTGCACCTGATTATTTTCCTGCTAGGGTTTTTATTAATGGTAACTATGCAGGGGTCTATATGTATCTAAGTCAAGTAGATGAGAGTCTGCTTAGAAAGCATAAACTGATGCCTGGTAGTATCTACTATGGAGATAATGCACCTATAAATAAAGATGGTATTTCAAATCTTTGGTATAGTTCAAAATATTGGGAAAAAAAAGCTTCTAGAAATTCCGAACAGAACAATAATAGAGAGGATATAGAGTACTTTATAAACTCCATACAGAAGATGAACCATAAAGAGTTTTATAATTTTGTCAATACCATGCTTGACAAAGATAAGTATTATAAATATTTTGCTCTTGATGTTATATTTGGGAGTGAACATCATGACTATCACCATAATCACAAGATATATTTTGACCCCTACAGAGGAAAATTTCAACCCATTCAGTGGGATTTGAGATTTTGGCATCCTTATGGAACAAAAGATGTTTCTGTTTATCCATTAATACAAAAAATTTCTCAAAATCCAATTTTGGAGTACGAAAGAGACAAAGTAACTTATGAGTTAATGCAAGAAAATATCTTTAAACTCTCAAATCTAAAAGCTTCACTTACTCAAATTTTTGAAGAGCAACGATTGGACTTAGAGGCTGACCCCTATAAAGATAGAGCCTTATATGATAATAAACTGTTAAAAGGTTGGTTCTCTCAACCTTTTGAAATAGCAGACATGAATAAAACACTCATAGACAAGCTCTACCACTATAGCATAAGAGAAAAAAAACTGCAAAAAATATTTGAAGATGCAACAATATCTTATGGCTTAAACTCTTTGGAATCGGAGACTTTAGTCCCGAACAAGACAAGGCTAAAGCCATCGGCTCCTTACACTTATCTACTAGAGGTACTAAGTGGTGGTAACTCACCTGTAGAGATAGAGCTAACCGATAAAAACATCTCTATCTATGAAGACCTAAACTTCAATAAAAAACTAGACAACTCCGATAGGTTAGTCAATGGCAAACTCTCCGTTTACCCTGCCAGATTGGCACTAAACAAAATAGTTGAATACTTTACACCACTCCTATCAGGAAAAACCAATGTAGTTCCTGCCAAAGAGTATTATGCTTTTCATATTAAGAGTAACAAGTGTTTAACGGCTAAAAATTTTAAATTTACCAATAAAATTACAGGCAAGAGCGTCAATGCCCAAAGAGTTTCCACCATAAGAGCAAATAATCTAAAAAAAACCTCTATTCACCCATGGCAGTTAATCCCACCTAAAAAGAGTATAAAAATCTTAGAGGGAAATATCTCCGTGAGAAAAACATTGGTATTTGACAGCTATACCTCCGTCATTATCAAACCCAATACCACGTTTAGCATGGAGTCGAACTGCTCTATTTTCTTTTATGGCAAAGTAGAAGCCATAGGAACACGACAAAACCCCATACGCTTTATCGCCAAAAACAAAAACAGACCATGGGGCATCGTCACCTTGCAAGGTCAAACCACTTCAAACTCACGCTTTGAGTACTGTATGTTTGAAAATGGCTCGGTAGATACCAAAAACCTCATCCACTACACTAGCCCTTTTAATATTCACGATACCCAAAACTTCACGGTAAAACACTGTACCATCGGTAAAAATTTTATAGGTGACGATGCTATGCACGTCGCCTATGCCAATGGAACGATAGAGGATTCCATGTTTACAGATGCACGAAGTGATGGTTTAGATATTGATATCTCTAAGGTAACCATTAAAAACTGTACCTTTCAAAATAGTGGTAATGATGGTTTGGATATTATGACCACAAAGATGAATGCATTGAACAACACGTTTATGGACACAGGAGACAAAGGTATCTCGGTAGGTGAATGGTCAGAAGCCAATATTACCAATAGTACTTTTACAAGAACAAATATAGGAGTAGAGATAAAAGACAAATCCCACGTCACCGCTTCCAACCTAAAATTTATAAACAGCAAAGAAAAAGCGATAAACCTCTATCACAAAAACAAGCGATATGATGAAGGTGGATTTTTAAAAGCAAAAAATCTCTCCTTTATAGGGAACAGTACCGTAACCGTAGATAAAGAATCAAAGGTGACATATGAATAATCTACAAGTCAAACGAAATGAGTTAAAATACTATATCTCAAATATTGAGTATCTAGCATTGGTTAGCCGTCTAAAACATATCCTAAAAGCAGATGCACACAGCACACCAACAGAGGGCTACTTCATCAGAAGCCTATATTTTGACTCTTTTGATGATGAGTGCCTCTATGAGAAACAGTCAGGAGATATGATACGGGCAAAGTATCGTATGCGAATCTACGACACCAACAGCAAAACTGTCAAATTTGAGATAAAAAACAAAATAAATAATCAGATTTTTAAAGAGACAGCCACCATCACCAAAGAGAGTGCCATAAAGATAATCGCAGGAGAGTATGATGAACTGTTAAGTTACAAAAATCCCGTACTCAATAAAATATATATTAAATTTACCACCAGACACTATAGACCCAAAGTTATTATAGACTACACACGCGATGCCTTTATTTTTGATTTTTTTAATATTCGAGTAACTTTTGACAAAAATTTACACTCATGTAATACAGATTTTGATATATTTAGCACCAATTTACATACTATACCAGTTATACTAGAAGGAAAACAGATAATGGAAATAAAATATGAGACCCTTCTCCCTGAGTTTATACACAAAACCCTACAAATGGATGCTATTGAGAGAATGGCAATAAGCAAATATACTTTGGGTAGACGATTTTTTAAAATAGAACAATGGGAGGACAACTAATATGGAAGCGATAACCATCAACGATGTCTTTAGCAAAAGCTTTATCGCCATGAATAGTGGAATGGAGAGATTTGGTACGATAGAGATTATCGTCAACCTAGCTGTCTCTTTTCTGATAGGACTTTTTATATTTTTTGTCTACAAAAAAACATTTCAAGGGGTTCTATACCAAAGAAGTTTCAATGTTTCACTAGTTGCGATTACCATGGTTATCACCCTAATCATCATGACCATTAGTGGTAACCTCATACTCTCTTTGGGGATGGTAGGGGCATTGTCTATTGTCAGATTTAGAACCCCCATCAAAGACCCCGTGGATTTGGTCTTTATCTTTTGGGCAATCACGGTGGGCATTGCCAATGGGGTAGGATATTTCAATATCTCCATTATAGGTTCTGTCCTCATTACTGCCGTCTTGCTCTTTATGAGCCAACAGACCCAACAGACCCATCCCTATCTGCTGGTACTGCATATCTCTAAAACAGCCAACTCCAGCGAAGTGATAAAAATAGTCAAAGCCTCTGTCGATAAATTTTCACTCAAATCCAAAACCATCACCTCTGACTACGAGGAGATTACTGCTCAAGTTAGACTAAATGCTGAGGAGACAGGATTTCTGAATCAGCTCGAAGAGCGTGGTAAGGTCACAAAAGCGACCCTTATAACCTATTCAGGTGATTTAGCTTCCACATGATTTTTGTTTTATCTCTATTGATTCTCAATATCTCACTCTATGCTTCCTCTACAGAGCTATATCTTTCAGAAGAGAATAGCTCCTCCAT
>JALTGP010000083.1 GCA_027076905.1 Campylobacteraceae bacterium
TTTTACACTCATAGGCATATCTTTTACCCCTATAAGCTCTAAAAAGATTAAATCCAAACTGTTTAAGAACTTAATATCTAATGTGCTAAGAGGCATATTCATACTCTTCTTTTGGGCTATTTTTCGTAACTCTTTTAGGGTGAGTACCATGTTTTTGTCTATTGTGTTCTTATTGATGGTGTTAGAAAAGACTAAAGCACCCTCTATCATGACCGATAGGGTCTCTTCTAGGTTTGTCTCTATGTTGGCTTTGGTTCTGCTCTCTTGGTGTGTTGCTTTGGTTCTGAAACTATTTTTATATTGTGTTCTGTAGAGCATATTTCTATATTGGCTTTGGGTGTAGTAGCCTTTAAAGGCGTTGTTGTGACCATTTTTTAAAAGTGTTTTCATAATCTTAAAGTCATAGTCATAAGAGCTATAGAGATTTAAAAGATGTCTTTGAATAAAAGGGTCTTTTGACGTAAGTGCTGTAGAAATATCATTAATAGAGGGCTTTGGGCTACTTTTAAAAATAGTATAGTCTAAACCTTTGTAGGTAGAGAGTAGGGTATTGCTCTTTTGCTCTACACCTATGAACTGTGAGAGTATGGTTTTTATGTGTCGGTTTAGGTTGCTTAGACGCTCTGAAGCTTTGATGGTCTGTTTGATGTTTTGTGCTAAAGTTGGGTTGAACTGTACGGTTTGAGCATATTTCATAACACGATAATAGGCAGGGTTATTGCTGTATTTACTTGGAACTTTAAAGGCTCTGTAGTCTATGCTTACTTTCATAATAGGAGAGAGAGCAATTTGATTGGCAGAGGTAACCAGTTGAGCTTCTTGTTGTATCTGAGTGGCTAAATGTTCATAGCCATCTGGTACTATAAGATTTACACCGTTTTTAGCTAACAAAGAGAGTACACCTGTGTAGGCTATAGTCTGTTCTTTGTTTGCTATATTCATCTCAATTACCCCTTGATAGAGATAGTTTACAAAGTTTATAACTCTTGGTTTTAAAACTTTTTCTTCTACCTCTTGTTCTCTACTTAGCTTATAGGTAGCATAAGCAGAAGCGATGAAATCAGCAGTAATGAGGTTTGGTTTGTTGTTGGCTCTGTTTTGGGCATAGAGGTCATAGAAACTTCCATTTGCCCAACTGAAGAGCGAGGTGATGATGAGTAGGATAATGGTTTTCATTGGTTGTCCTTATTTTAATGTTTTGTTGTTAAAAATTCTGTAGGTTCGATTTTATCGAATGCATTATTGTGCAGAATTTGAATTGATGTTCGATGAAATCGAACCTACTAATAAACTCTCATAGGAAAAATAGAGATATAACTTCTCCCATACTCTTGTGCATTGATTTTACTTAAAATATCTATTAAATCTTGATTGTTGGTGATAGCATTGTAGCCGTTTGCTCCTTGTCTCATAACCATTCTTGCATTCTGTTCACTAAATATTATTATCACATAGTGTAGACCTGTTGGGTTGGTTGCTTTAAAGGCAAACTTGCCGTTGTTACTGTAGAAACGTTCGTTGGCTT
Source organism: Campylobacteraceae bacterium (assembly GCA_027076905.1). Lineage (GTDB taxonomy): Bacteria > Campylobacterota > Campylobacteria > Campylobacterales > Sulfurovaceae > UBA1140. The sequence continues at coordinate 1,526 of JALTGP010000083.1, forward strand.
TTAATCGACCACCACCAAGACTATTGGGAAGAACCAGTGAACGCTCTCCATTGGGGTCTATAATCATTATCTTTAGATATCCTGCTCTGTTGGGTGTTGCTTCAATATTTAAAAAAGCTCCAACCTCTACATTCTGTTTTGAATTCATCTTTAGATAGGCACTTTGTGTAGACAAAGCCTCTATCTCTGCTACAAGAGCAGATACCTCAGGGGTTGCCATAAGCGTCTCTCCTGCAAATGTCTCTCTTTTTAACTCAATTGCAGACTCTGGAATAGTTGGCTCTACTATGATAGGATTGCTATATGTCTCTGTTGGTGCTACCTCCATAACAACATTATGAATAGGGTAGCTCACTGGTGCTTGGGCTGGTTGATAATGGTTTTGGTTTGGCTCTTGTACAATCACTCTCTCTTTGACAACACAACCATTCATAATAAGTAGGGCTGTGGAGGTAAATAATATCTGTTTTAACATGGGGTATCCTTTTTTATATATATTTTATTTGGCTGTAAACACGTCGATTCCGTTTTAGTCTCGCTATATTCCCACACTAAAAACTTTTTTAGCAATAGAAATATGATTCTGTTTTCGTTTTATCAAAATATCTTTAAAGGCATTTTTCAAGTTGGTTTGACCGTTAAAATCTTTGAAGATAGATTGAAACTTGTTGTAGCCCACACGTGACACCTCAAGCTCTGGAATGATACTTTGTGACAAAATAGTATAGACCATGGTTCGCTCTAAACCTTTTGTGTTGTTGGTCGCTTTAAATGCAAATGGTTTTGAAGCAGTTGGAAAAGAGAATTGACCTCTCCACTGCTCTTTAGCATTTTGATAATAGGGGTTAGGATAAAGCACAGATATCTCATTTTCACTCTCTTTAAAGGTTAAGATGTAAAGATGTCCTTGTTGTCCAAGTGTGTTGATGTTAAAGTTAATATGCTCACCTTTATTGTAGAAATCTTTAGAGTTTAAGCCTAAGTTTCCTACTACGCCTTGTCTCATAAGCCCATCAAGATACTCTTCTACCAAGTACTTTTTTGGACTAACTCTAATGTTTACTTGTAGAAACTCATTGATAGATTCATTTACAAAACTACGATTTGTACTGTAGAGAGTAGGGCTGTATGCAACCATATCTCGACTGTTTTTACAAATATCTTTGATATGTTCTGTTGTGGCTACTTGCATCTCTTTGAAACTGATATTAGGATTATCACTCCATGAGTCATAAATAGCTTCGGTAAAGAGACTTCCTGAGCTGGTTGCTATTGATTTTTGATCATCTTTTGTTGCTGAAAATGTTACAAGATTTTTGGGTTTACTAATATCTCCTTTAATCATATCTTTGTTAACAAATTTAAATTTAGAGCTAATTTTAACAGATTTTGTCTTTGCATTTCTGCTAAAACTTTTATATATCGTCCCACTATGACAGGCATCTGCAATCATCATCTTTTTAGCAGAAATATGAGAGAGAATTATATCAATCTGGTCATCAATGAGCAGACCAGAGTTATCACTAATATTATTATTAGAGTTGTAGGCGTTATAGAGTACAAAAGCCTCATCTAGTTCATCAGTCTCATCTCCATTCAAATCAGGCACTTGTGTACCATGTGTTGAGTCATAAAAGATAAAGGTGTCATTTGAGCTTAACCCTTGATAGCTCTTCAGTGAACCAACAACATTTTTTAGTGTCGCTTGTTCATTAAAAAGTACTTTTACATGAAAGCCTCTGCTCTCCAAAAGTTTTTTCATCTGATTGATGTCTCGTCCTATTCCTGGTAGGGTCTCCCCACCGTTATATTTTGAAATCCCTACAAGCAGAGCCTCTTTTTTTGGAGGAGTACTAGCTATTACCATAACTGGAAAGAGTAGAGCCATTATTGATAGGGTTGTGATTTTTTTTAACATAATTGTTCCTTTGTATTTTTATGTTTGCTGTAGGTTTGATACTGCCAAAAGTTATTTGGTACTATCAAACCTACGAAATTATTTTCATAGGTTGATTGGTTTTTTTTATTGATTGATGTAAATGTTCACATTTGCAGGAGCATTTTTGTTACGAACTTGAATTTGAAATGATGCGATATCATATTTTAAATTTTGCGTTTTTGCTACTACTTGAATGTCTTTGGTTATGAACTTTCTCATGCTTTTTTGTGTAACCGATTTTTGAGCAAAGATTGATTGAAGTTTGCTGGTATTAATCTTTTTGTTACTTGCTAACACATAAACTTGCTCAATCCCCTCTCTGTCTGATTTAAAGTCATAAGAGGCTGAACGAGGGGGAACAACATAGTTGGTGTTTGCTTTATAGGTGTTGTATGACTCTAAACTGTTTGGTAAAATTCTATAAGCTTTCCCACTTGAACCAACTGTCCAAAAGTAGATAAACGCTTTTCTTTTGAGTTTAAGTTTAATCTTAATAGACTCTCCTACTTCATAGTAGTTTTTATTGCCACTTGCATAAATAATGGTGTCAGAATATCTACTACTTGAAGGAGCAGGTTGCATAACTTGTTCAGGGGTTGGGTCCAATACAGGCATTGTTTCTTGAACAACTCTTCTTGGTTGTACAGTTTGAGCAACAGGTGCAACCACTTCTGAAGTAGAAGTATCTACCACTACTATCCCTTTTTTAGAACCTTGGTCTGCAACACTCACACTTACTGATTTGTCCATTGTGTCTGCACTTAGTCCACTTGTTCCGATAACGATTGCTGTAATAGCTGATAATGTTTTGTTTAACATCTTTTTCTCCTAGTATTTGTTGATTTGTACCCCTTATACTAGGTGGGAAAAAAAGTTCCCCTGTTTTTTGTGAAATATTTTGGAAAGTTGACAAAGTCAATGAAATCAAGTAAAATATTACTAAAGTAATACCAAGGAGAAACTATGCATACC
>JALTGP010000084.1 GCA_027076905.1 Campylobacteraceae bacterium
TCTTGTATGTTTTGTTCCATCTGCGTACTCATAACTTAGAAGTCCATTGTCATTGGTTTTGATGTTACTTATAAATGGTACACCATCAATACTCATTGACACAAGTTCTCCTTTAGCATCATACTCATAACCTATAACTTTTCCACTTGGATAAGTCTGTGTTGTCATTCTATCATATTCATCATAAGAATAACTTGTTGTAAACTGTTTTGTACCAATGGTTTGTGTTTTTGAAGCTAGGTTTCCATTTGTATTGTATGCAAATTCCATTGAACCTGAACTGTCTGTAATTTTAGTTAGTTTACCTTTGGCATTTTCACCTTGGTCATACTCATAACTTTCATTCAGCGTTGCATCGTTATAGCTTGTGCTTGTTTTTCTGTTTGCAATATCATAAGTGTACGTTTTACTCTCACCTTTGGCATTGATTTCACTTTTTATATTTCCACTCACATCATAAGTATAAACCGTTGTACCTCTATCAGGATTTATTTTGGCTGTAACTCTACTTAGTGAATCATAAGCAAATTTAAATGTTGCTCCATTTGGTGTTTTTACCTCTGTTCTTTGTCCATCTGCGTTGTAAGTGTAGGTGGTTGCTTTTCCATCAGGGTTAATGGTTTGAGCTAATTGACCTTTTGCATTGTAGATTGACTTGGTTACTCTGCCTAAGGCATCTTTTACTTCTGTTTGTTGACCTTTAGCGTTGTAAGTGTAAGTTGTTCTGTTTCCTTGTGCGTCTATGTTGGCAATAACTCTGTTTTTGCTGTCATATTCTGTTTGGCTTTTATTGATTAAAGTTCCATCTTTATAAGTTTCAGATTTTACAAGATTATTGTTTTCATCATAATAACTTTTACTTCTATCACCTTGATTGTTCCAAGACTCAACTAGATTTCCACTTTGGTCATACTTTTTCTCTTCAACTTTACCATCAGCGTAAGTAGTTTTTACATTTCGTCCAGAGTTATCATATTCATTGGTGGTTGTTTTACCATCTCTTGTGCTTGTAAGAACTTTTCCCATGTTGTCATACTCTGTTGAAGATATTTTCCCATCTATATCTTTTGTTTTTAGTGGTCGTCCTGCTTTGTCAAAGGCTAAAGTCTCTGTAGCATAACCTAAAGCATTGGTACTTTTAACTTGGTTACCATTTGCATCATACTCATTAGAGGTTACGGCTCCATTTGGTTGGGTGCTTGTGGTAGATTGCCCATGTTCGTTGTAAGCGTATGAACTAACCTGTGTTTTTATGCCACTGTCACTTTTTAGTGTTGCTTTTGAGTAACGCTTCATCTCTTTAGCAGATACTTTTTGGTTTGGGATAATAACAGAACCAACGGTTTTTTTTATCATTTT
>JALTGP010000085.1 GCA_027076905.1 Campylobacteraceae bacterium
TAAAAACTCCTGAGGTTAACATACATGAACAAGTTCCTGAGACTCAAATACCCGAAAATATTAGGCAAGAGGAACAAAACACTCCTCAAGAGCCTCAACCAATACAAAATTTTATGGGTAATCACTCATGAAAGTATTTAAATTTAAATGAAAGGAGAGGGGGATAAGATGAAAAAGCTACTGATACTATTTGTTATATTGCCTCTATGGCTTTTAGCCTATAGTGATAATGACCTAGATGGTGTTGAAGATAAAAATGACCTATGCCCTCAGACTTCTTTAATAGAGATAGTAGACAATACTGGTTGTACCATTGAGTATTTAACTGCTCCAGATAAATCATCCTCCTCTTATGATGTTGTTTTTGGAGTGGGATATTCTAAAAATAGCACGAACAGCAAAGAGACTAAAACAAAAACAGAGACTCTCCAACTGGACTACTTCTATAAAAAATTCTCTCTACAACTACAGAGTTCTCACTTTAGCACCAGTAGCAAATCATATGACAATAGTGGCATGAGTGATAGCTATTTGGGTGCATATTATCGTATTGGTCTTAGTGAAAAATTAAAAGCAAATTTTGGAGTAAGAGTGAATATTCCTACCTATAAATCTGATTTAAATAACAACAACTTGGACTACACACTCTCTACCTCTTTTAACTATAGAGTAAAAAAGTTTACACTACTTTATGGTCTAGGCTACACTATTGTCAATGATGATGATATTGATAACAGCTTATATAAACTAAAATATCAAAATACATTTAACTACAATATTGGAGTAGGATACTATTTTCTTCCAAAACTGTATGGAAATATCTCATATATCAACGCACAAAGTATCTACAAAGGAGAGGATGATTTGACCACTGCCTCTTTTTATGGACACTATAGCTTTGATAACCATTGGTTCTCTACTATAAGCTACTCAAAAGGGTTAAGTGATACTGCAAGTGACCATACATCATCACTAAGAATAGGGTACTATTTTTAATATAAAAAATATAGGGGAATAATATGGCAAAAAAAATCTTACTACTAGAAGATGATAAGACCTTAGCTGTAACCATCAAAGAGCTTCTCGAAGATGAAGGGTATACTATTACACTTGTTAATGATGGAGAGGAGGCTGCGATAGAGAGCTATGAGAATCGTTTTGACCTTTATATTTTTGATATCAATGTTCCCCAAATTAATGGACTAGAACTCATAGAGGGGCTAAGAGATGCTGACGATAATACTCCTGTTATTTTCATTAGTGCATTGATTGATTTAAATACGATGACAAAAGCTTTTAATATTGGAGCAAATGATTATATCAAAAAACCATTTTTCCCAGAGGAGTTGATTTTAAGAGTAAATGCCAAGTGTCAACGAAGAGAAAAACTAATTGATTTTAAACATCTAAGCTACAATCCCAAAACCACTATATTAAAGAGTCATGATGAGATTATCCCCCTTGGAGAGAGTCAACACTGTCTTTTTAAACTTTTTATCTACAATATTGACAAGGTAGTCGATAGAGGTCAACTACAAGAGTGCCTAGAGCAACCCTCTTCTACAGCACTGCGTGTTGCTCTTAATAAACTTAAAAAAACCATTAAATTAGATATAAGAAATATTAGGTCTGTAGGGTATATCCTTGAGTCGAGTTGAGCTTGAATCCTTTATAAAGGGGCTTTTGCTCTTTTTTACCTCTATGTCTATCCTAACCATTATCATCGGATACACCAACTATGAAGAGAAAACGCTTATGCTAAAGACACGTATCTTATCACAGATGCATATCTGTAGTCTGGAGCTAACGTGTAAAGAGTTTAACATAGATTTTATACCCAAAGAGCAAAAAAAGACCTATACTTTATATGAGAGTTCAACACAAGGTCTTATGGCTTTTTTTCCTATTTTAAACTCAGAGAAAAATTTTCTACGTCTCTCCCTCTCTCCCAAACAGTATCAACAGAAGATTACCAAAGTTAAAACAGAGATGCTTAAAACAGTTATACCTATTATAATAGGTATTATTATCCTATCCATTCTATTCTCTCTCTATTCCCTATATCCTCTTAGAAATGCTTTAAAATTAACAGAGGAGTTTATCAAAGATATCCTACATGATTTTAACACCCCACTCTCTTCATTGCGACTTAATAGCTCCATGCTCACCAGAGAGATTGGAGAGAACAACAAAGTAAAACGGATAGAGAGTTCGGTCAACAGTATTCTTGAATTACAAAACAACCTCTCTTTCTATCTTCATAACCACGAAATGCAACAAGAGGAGTTCTTCATCAAATCAGCCATTGACTCCTCCATTCATACGATTGAAAAGAACTACTTAGACATTACATTCTCCACCGATATTCCCAATAAACTTAAATTTTTAACCAATGAAAAAGCGTTTATGCGTATTGTTGACAATCTCTTGACCAACGCTGCTAAATATAATAAAAAAGAGGGTTTAGTAGAGGTCAAATACAATCAAGAGAAGCGTCTACTTCAAATTATTGATACAGGAGTAGGTATTGAAAACCCAAATAAAATATTTACACGTTTCTATACTGAACATAAGAAAATAGAGCAAGAGAGAGGTCTCGGAATTGGTCTTCATATTGTTCAAAAACTGTGTGATGAGCTAAAAATTAAAATTAAGGTAGACAGTGTAGTCGATGAGGGAACAACTTTCTCTTTAGATGTAAGAGCTCTATTAAAAATCTAATGATATTTAGATAAAATGTCATCATGAAAAATCAAATAACCAATATCATTCTTTGTGGTGGAAGTGGAACACGACTTTGGCCCATTAGCCGTACGCTTATGCCCAAACAGTTTGTAAAACTTTTTAATGAAAAATCTCTTTTTCAACTCACCCTAGAGCGTAATGCACCCTTTTGTGATAAGAGTGTTATTGTCTCCAATACCGAACAGTATTTTTTAGCCCTTGACCAGTTTAGAGAGGAGCGTTTGAAACTGGGAAACGATGACTCTAAATTTTTACTTGAACCCATTGGACGAAATACAGCTCCTGCTATCGCTTTGGCGTGTATGGCACTCTCTTCGGATGAGATACTGCTGGTCACACCTTCTGACCATCTGATTAAAGATGAAAAAACTTACGCAGAGGTACTAAAAAAAGCCCAACTGTTGGCACAAGAGGGTTATTTGGTCACCTTTGGTATCACCCCACTCTCCCCTGAGACTGGATTTGGATATATTGAGGCTGATGGATTAGAGGTCAAAGCATTTCACGAAAAGCCAAATTTGGAAAAAGCCAAAGCGTATCTTGAAGCAGGGAACTACTACTGGAACTCTGGAATGTTCTGTTTTAAAGCAGGTGCTTTTTTAGAGGAGCTTAAAACATATGCCCCAACCATCTATGAAGCGTCTCTTTTAGCATACAACAACGCTCATCATGAGACCCCAATTAGAATAAAAGAGCAAGATATGGCAAATATCCCCGAAGACAGCATAGACTACGCTGTAATGGAAAAGAGTACCAAGGTCAAAGTCATTCCTTCCAACATAGATTGGTCAGATTTGGGAAGTTTTGATGCCCTCTATGAGGAGTTGCCAAAAGATAAAAATGGAAACACGCTAAACGATAAACATATCTCTATTGATAGTAAAAACAACTTTATCTATGGAAGAGAGAAGTATATCGCCACGGTAGATGTGGAGGATTTGATTATTGTAGATACAGGTGATGCACTATTGGTCTCAAAAAAAGGAAGCTCACAAAAAGTAAAATCGGTGGTAAATGAGATAAAAAAAACCTCCCAACTACACAACGTTCACCTCACAGCCCACCGTCCTTGGGGAACCTATACCGTACTTGAAGATAAAAAACATTACAAAATCAAAACCATTGTGGTCAAACCAAACCATAGACTCTCCTTACAAAAACATTTTCATCGCAATGAACACTGGATAGTGGTAAGTGGAACAGCCACCGTTACCGTAGGAGAAAACAAGTATCTAGTCAGACCAAACGAGTCCACCTATATCAAAATGGGTGAAGTGCATCGGCTTGAAAATGAGGGGAAAATCCCTGTAGTTCTCATAGAAGCACAAGTGGGTGAGTATACAGGTGAAGATGATATTATACGCATAGAAGATGATTTTCAAAGATGAGACATAACATACTACTGGCATTTAGTTTTGCCAAACGAGATTTCAAAGAGCGATATGTAGGAACAGGCTTAGGTCAACTTTGGTATATCCTCTCGCCGATTATTACCATCTTTATCTATACGGTTATCTTTTCTGATTTCATGAAGATGAAAATGAGTATTGTAGACAACAGCTATGCCTATAGCATTCACCTTGTTCCTGCTCTTTTGGCATGGACAACTTTTTCTACTATTTTGATGCGACTCAACACCTCCTTTTTGGACAAATCCCATATGATAAAAAAGATAAATGTCCCC
>JALTGP010000086.1 GCA_027076905.1 Campylobacteraceae bacterium
CATGTAATCATTGGCATCACCATAATATTTTAAAGCAAGTTCCTTATAGGTTGTATCATAAGATACACGGGTAGTTGTATATGGTGTATGTTCAACAAATGGAGGAATCTCATTCTTACTCTTCCCCGATTCTGCTAAGAGACTACTCGTCTCTAAACTAAGTATGATAGATATTACTAAACTGAATTTTAGAAATGTTTCTTTCATTTTATCCCCTTTTCAATAAAATTTGTGAAAAAAAATTATACTTCATATTTATTTAAAAAGAGTTATAGTTTGTGATTTTTTAATCTACATTTAAAAGAAATAGTAACTAATAGTATTAGTTTTTGTGGGTCTGTATCGTTTTCAAATAGCTATTTTCACTCAAATATAGATAGAGTTTTCCCAATAATTTTTGTTTTTGAGTCTGGCTCATAGTGGTTGACTCTTTGATTTGAGATTTTAGTTTTTTATCAATAAAGCTTTTATCATAGTCCATCTCATCTAATACATCCATAATATTTTTAGATTCGACAAAATTTTCTAAGATGTACTCTCCATTTTTATCGAAATTTACCACTATCTCTGTGGGATGAGTAAAGAGGTTGTGTTTCATGCCCAATACTTCTTGATACGCACCTGTAAGAAAAAAAGCCAAAAAATACTCCTCTTCATCTACATTAATATCATGGAGATAGAGAGGTTTTTCTCGGTTAAAAGGTATCTCTCCATCGCTATCACAGGTGATATCCCAGATGGTAGCAGGGTTGGTGGGGGTGCTGTCGAGTTTATCTATGGGCATAACGGGGAAGTGTTGATGCAATCCCCAAAAGTCAGGAAGAGACTGAAAGGCTGAGAAATTAACCAAGTAACGCTCCTGAATTCTGTCTTGGAGACGTTGAAGTTCATTGTTGTCGTTTTTATTGAGTAAAAGAATAGATTTTTTGATAATAAGGTTGACTAGTATCTCCGTATTTGACCTGTCTTCAAGGTCGATGTATCCAAGGTCAAAAAGTGTAAGGAGGCTCTCCATATGGTCTAGGCTATCGTGCAGATATTCTCTCGCATTCATTTTGTTGAGTGAACGCCATAGGTCATATAGTTCGGTTATAAGTGGGGGGTTATTCTCTTTTAATCGTAGGCTTTTTTCATGATACTCTTGTGAAAATAGCTCCAAGATAGGAGCTATGAGAACGAGGTGGTGTGCAGCGATAAAGCGTCCCGATTCGGTAAAGATATCAGGCTCTTTGATATTTTTGTTTTTGGAAATTTCTTTCATTAAAAATACCACATCATTAGCAAACTCTTTGAGTGAGTAGTTTAGCTCTTTGTAATTGCTGTGCTGTGCATACTCTACAGCTAGACCACCTCCTATATTAATAGCATTGAGTTCAGTAGCTCCTCTGTTTTTTAAATCTCCATAGATGTTTCCTACCTCACGTAGTGCTTTTTTGAGTGGAGCTATCTCCCCCATTTGAGAGCCGATATGAAAATGTATCATCCATAGCTTGTCAAGTAAAGCATGTTTCTTTAATAAATCATAGGCATCCAAAAGCTCCGTAGATGTGAGACCAAATTTTGAGCTATAGCCTCCACTCTTTTCCCAAATACCAATGCCTGAACTGTGTAGCCGTATGCGTAGACCAATTTTGGGTGTTATGTGAATTTTATTGTCTCTATTAAACTCTCTATTAACCTCTATAATCGTCTCTAGTTCACCTATTCCTTCTATGGTGATGGTAATATTATGACCCATATTTGAGGCGATAAAGCAGAGGGAAATCATCTCTTTATCTTTGAACCCATTGACCGTGATAGGGGCATTGAGAGGGGTGTGAGTAATGGCGATAATAAGCTCGGCTTTACTTCCTGCCTCTAGTCCATAGTTATACTCTTTTGAGACCTCAATAAGAGAGTTTACAAAGTTAGGAAATTGGTTTACCTTTAATGGAAATACTGCTTGAAACTTCCCATTATAGTCAAACTCTTCTCTCGCACGATTGAACTCTCTGTATAGGGTATCAATCTGTTTTTTGATAAGATGAGGGAATCGTAAAAGCAGAGGACCTTTGTAGCCTTGTCCTCTGGCATCTTGAGTTATCTCTAGTAGAGATGGTCTATTTTTATGGTTAATATTGACCGTGTTATTCTCTATTATAAAGTTATTGTCTGACCAAATATTAATACCATAATTCTGTTGCATTTATCTATTCCTAAAATAATTTAAAGTATTATAAGCGAATTCATGTTCGATTTAGTTTAGGCTCGTTATAGTTTGAATATAACATTTTGAAATTAAATACAAAAGGTAAAAATAGATGACATTAAAAGAGCTTGAGTCAAAATATCACCATAAATATTCTAAAATTTTTAAAAAATTATGGGAGGAGAATATGCTTGATTGGATGAATGGTCGAACTGAACCTTTTTCATCTAATGAGAATTGGGCAAAAACCATCTATCCTAATATAAAAGAGAATCCCCCTCTTTTTTTGCACACAGGAGGGTTTGATTTTGAGCTATTGACACCTAAAGGGATGTTTGATTTTAAATTTGATGAGTTATGGGACATTGACAAACATGAGTTTATCCCTTTTGCCAAGACAGAAGGTGGGGATGTGTATGCTTTTTATCCAAAGATTAAAACAGGTGGAGAGAGTGCTATTGTTCTTATTTGGAACGATATGAATGAGACAGAGGTATTGGCAAAAAACTTTGAAGATTTTATTTTCAGAAAAATGTTATATGCCGTATATGATGTAGACAAAGATGAGATGTCTGGGGATTATGATAAAGATAATTTTGAAGCGTATCGAACTGATATTCTAAGTGATTTAAAAACAGTTAGCCCATATTTAAAAGAGGAGTATACCTCTATATTAACAGAACTGTATAATCGAGAGGTACAAGATAGTTTAATATCCTACTCCCTACTTGATAGTATAGAGTTGGTAGATACTATTCAAAAACATTTAAAGTTTAAAGAGCTTGATTTGGTTTTTGAGCATGAGTTAGATTAGTGAACTACCTCCCTAAAGGGATTTGCCAAGGTTTCATTGATTCTAAAATACCTGATTTTCCTTAATTATAAAAAAGGTAAAAAAATGATAAAAAAAACATTACTTATACTGCTACTCTCGATAACTCTATTCTCAAAAGATAAAATAGAAGAAAAGAAGGAGAATATTTTTATCAAAAAATGTGTTCCCTGTCATGAGTATTTACCTTCATCATTGGAGCGAATGTTTATGTCCTATCTCAAAGTTTATAGTGGAGAGAAGACTTTTAAAGAGTCTCTTAAATCTTTTTTGCGTGACCCTGATGAACTCTCTTCTACGATGTCGGAGCTTTTTTTAGACCGTTTTGGGGTTAAGTCCAAGACAGAACTAAACGACCAAGAGCTAGAGGAAGCCGTTAATCTTTACTGGGAGATGTATAACATACGCAATAAATTAAAGTAAAACCCATATATCAAGTATTTTTACGCTAAAATCTCGAAATTAAAATCTAAACTCATTTGTTTAAGGAACTACTACTATGTCATCTTGTCATAAATCTTCTTATATTACTACGCCTATCTATTATGTAAATGATGTTGCCCATATTGGTCACGCTTATACTACTATTATCGCAGATACACTTGCTCGTTATGCTCGTCTCATTGGTCAAGATACTTTTTTCTTGACAGGAACGGATGAGCATGGTCAAAAGATTGAAGAGTCTGCTAAAAAACGGGGCAAAGAGACCCAAGCCTATGCCGATGAAATCGCGGCAACATTTAAAGATTTGTGGGATGAGTTTGATATCTCTTATGATAAATTTATAAGAACAACAGACAAAGAGCATAAAAAAGGTGTTCAAAAAGCTTTTATAACAATGTATGAGAATGGTGATATATATAAAGATGCCTATCAAGGTCACTACTGTATCCCTTGTGAGAGCTTCTTCTCTGCCATTCAACTTGTAGACGATGAGTTCTGTCCAGATTGTGGCAGAAGTACCTCTGTTGTAGAGGAGGAGAGTTACTTTTTTAGATTATCTGATTATGAAGATAGACTACTCGCATGGTACAACGATAATCCAGATTGTATTTTACCTAGAAGCAAGAGAAATGAGGTTATCCGTTTTGTAGAGGGTGGGTTAAATGACCTCTCTATTACACGAACAAGCTTCGATTGGGGTGTGAAACTTCCAGAGCATTTTAATGACCCAAAACATGTAATGTATGTATGGCTTGATGCCCTTATGAACTATGTGACAGCACTGGGTTACGGTGGAGAAGAGGAGAATATGGACTTCTATCCTGCCAGAGTGCATCTTATTGGAAAAGATATTCTTAGATTTCATGCCATCTACTGGCCAGCATTTTTAATGAGTTTAGATTTGCCTCTTCCAAAACATATTGGTGCTCACGGTTGGTGGACTCGAAATGGTGAGAAGA
>JALTGP010000087.1 GCA_027076905.1 Campylobacteraceae bacterium
TGAGGAGCAATAAGAGGAAATTCGCCAAAATATCGCATACATACGAAAATATTTTGAGATAATCCCTTTAAACTTACGAGAAATGGAGATTTTTGCTGATTTGAAAGTTTTGTATAAAAAGAAGACAGGCATCAACAAAAAAGCGATGAAAAAAAATGATTTAGATATACTTATTGCCTCTACGGCAATGGCAGAAAATGCCACACTTATTAGTGATGATTCAATCTTTGAAAAACTCTCTGGTGGGCAGAAGCAACGGCTCTCTATTGCACGGGTTCTATTAGACAATCCAAAGGTTATTATCTTTGATGAATTCACCTCTTCACTAGACAACCAAACCAAAAATAGACTGCTTGAAGCGTTGAGCCTTTATACCCAAGATAAAACTATTATTACCATTGCACACCGAAAGAACAGTATCGAGAAGGCAGATAGAATTATTGATTTGAGTAGTTTGTAAGGTTTTCCCTTTTGGAAACGGAGCGTTTACGCCCGAACTCTACACTCTCTTGATAGACTCTTTTATCTTACTCAATACTTTAAGAGCTATAGGTGCTTGTGGAGTAGGTTTGTTCTCATCATAAGCATATCTTTTAAAAAGTTTAGAGGGTTCTTCTGTGGTTTTTATTGTCATATTTTTAAAATAACAGATAAATTTATTCTCTCTGAACTGAATATCTATTAAGCTATCAGACTTTGTCCCATCATTTATAATGCTTTTGCCTAATAGGTCTTGATATTTTGACTCTTCTATCGGTGCAATATAGAAGTTTTTCCACTTTTTATTTATGGCATTGTCAATAGCCTCAAACTGCTCTATAGAGACTCTTTTGTCTAGCTTTTCTAGCCAACCTTTTATGTGATTTGTGTTGTAGCCAATAGAGTTTTTTTCACAATATGTAACCCATCTAGCCAAAGCTACATGATTAAATGAGTAGATATGTGCATCAGGGATAGCTCTAGCTTTTTTTAGTATGGTTTCAACTCTTTTGGTATCTAATTTATTTTTGATAAGTGTCTCTTCAAATACTGATTTTACTCTATGTGGTGTGGGCTCATCTGCTATATCTTTAGGTGCTATTTGTGCCTCTACAGGCTTGGTAATCTGATTAGTAGCTTCTCTCTTTGGGGTCTCTTTTGACTCCTCCTTACCCAAAATCTGTTCAATTTTCTTTTTAGTATAGACATAGATAAGCCGAACATAGGTGTACTTCTGCTTCTGCACCATCTCTATAACTTTCATCTCTTTGAGTATTTTCTTAATTCGTTTTACCCTGTCCAACGCCCAATTTAGACCTTTATGTGTAAAATTATCAGTTGCTAAAGGCTGATTGGTTCCTTGCAGTTGAG
>JALTGP010000088.1 GCA_027076905.1 Campylobacteraceae bacterium
GTAAAACAGCTACATTTATGCCAAAACCAATTTACAATGACAATGGTAACGGTATGCACGTACACCAATCATTATGGAAAGATGGTAAAAACTTGTTCTATAAAGAGGGAGAATACGCAAACCTTTCCAAAACAGCACTTGATTACCTTTCAGGTATTTTCCAACATAAAGAGGCTGTTGCATCATTTACAAACCCAAGTACAAACTCATTTAAGAGATTACTTCCAGGTTTTGAAGCTCCAAGAATTCTTACTTATTCTAGCCAAAACCGTTCTGCTGCTTGTAGAATCCCTTATGGTGCAGGAGAAATGGCAACAAGAATTGAGACACGTTTCCCAGATTCAGTAGCTTGTCCTTACCTTTGTTTTGCAGTTCTTATGATTGCAGGTCTTGATGGAATCAAACAAGGTGGTTATCCTTTAGCTGGTCCATTTAACGAAGATTTATTTGAGTTAACTCGTGAAGAGATTGCTGAAAGAAAAATCCCTGAACTTCCAAACACATTTAGAGATGCACTAGAAGGTCTTGAAAAAGATTACGAATTCTTAGCACCAATTATGAGTCCAGAATACGTTCAAGAGTATGTTGATTACATGTTTGATAGACATGTTATTCCTGTAGAAGGAAGACCAACTGCATTTGAGTACATTTCTACTTACTCTTGTTAACATCAGGGGGTAGAGCTTTGGCTTTGCTCCTTAATTATATGGCAACTATTTTTATAGTCGCCATAAAGTTATAAGTAACGATTAAAAGAGGTTTGCATTCTCATCAATCCATTTAAAGTATTCAATAATATCTTTAATCTCATCTTCACTCATATGTTGGTTAGGCATTTTAAGATTAAAATAATCAATCATACCTTTAACATAAGCATCTTTGTATTTATGCTCTGGATTTTTAATAAAGTCAGCTACCCATTTGGCAGAGTCTTCACCGTGTCTTTCAAGTACACCTGTAAGGTCTGGTCCTGAACTCACTTTACCAACAACGTGACAACCACCACATCCACCTTCACCAAAGGCTTTTTCACCTCTTTGTGCTTGAGTAGATTGCTTGGTCGCAATAAGTCTAACAAGTGCATCTTTGGCTCTGATTCCAACATCGGCTGTTTTTACCATATATTGCCAAATCATATTCTCAAAGAGAATCGCTTTTTCCATGTCACCTGCTTTTACAGCTTCGTCAGATTTTGCTTTTTGCTCTTTAATTTGTCCATATTGTGCAAATGCATCATCAACAAGGTCAGCTACCACTTTATGCTCACCAAATTTATTATCTTTTAAGAACTTAACAACCGATTGAATAACTTCATCTGTCGCAGCATTTACAGCAACAGTTTTATCATATTCAGCTTTTAACTCTTCTGGAGACATGGTTTTCATTTTAAGTTTTTGAGCTGATGTGTACTTTTTATTTGGGTCTTTAACCATAAGGTAACCCATCATCTCTAAGTGGAGTGCAGAACAGAACTCGGTACAGTAGTAAGGGAATACACCTTCAATATCTGCTATAAACTTAATCTCTGTAGTCTCACCTGGCTCTAGTGATGCGTGTACATCATAATTGTCAACGGTAAATCCATGAGTCTCATCTTGAGCTCTTTCAAGGTTGGTTAAGTACATGGTTACAACGTCGCCTTTATTCACCGTGATTCTCTCAGGGTTGATGTGAGAACGAACCATAGTAGCGTATACTGTAACTTTGTTTCCATCACGAATAATTTTCTCTTGACCTGCAAGTGTTTTACCTTTGTGAATCTCACCTGTTTTAGAGTTTGTACCCATTGGATATCTTACCGCAGGATGAAGTTTTTCAACTCTAATGGCTACAGCTTGGTGTGGTTCACCTAGAGGTACTGGCATATCATAAAGCAAGTCCATCGTCTTACCCGAAATATCAATCAACTGGTGATTTTGTGGATGAAGAGGTCCAACATTTTGGAATCTATCAATTGCCAATTTGTTAAGAGAGATAATATACTTTCCTTGTGGGTCAGCAGATTTTCCTTCCATTCCACAAAGGTGTCCTACGTTGTAGTGAACATTCTCTTTGTCAAGAACTTTGAGGTCTTTGTAGTTCCATTTTACAATTTGACTGTCAACATAAAGTGAAGTATAAATCTCACCATCTACGTTTGAGTACTGATTATGCAATGGTCCAAGTCCTAGCTCTACTTGTCCGTGAAGTGCTGATTTCATATCAAGAATCGGAACACCGTATGGGTCTTTTCCTACATATTTTTTATCTGCAATTAGCTTTTTAATTTTACTCCATTTGTAAACAGAAGCGTGAGTATCTAATTTACCACAAACTGTAATATATTCACCATCAGGAGAGACATCCACACCGTGTGGTGACTTTGGCTCAGGAATCAAGAAAAAACAATCATTTTTAATCGCAACCTCCATAGGAACAATTCTCATACCATTAATAACTTTTACGTTCTTCTCATCTTCTGCTAATTTAGCCAATTTTTCCCAGTTATAAACATGTAAAAAGTCGGTATCATTTCTACTCATACCTGCTTCATTTGGTGGCATTCCCACTTCGATTCCACCTGTGTACATTTCGGTGTTAAATGAGTTGGTAAATCCCCAACCATTAGAAGCATTTTTACCTGCATCAGATAAATCTTGCATATATGGAGGCATCTCAATTGTAAATGAGTTTTTTGGTTCAATTCTACCTTTTTCATGGTTGAATTTCCACATGGTTACCCCACCACGATAAGTCTCTTTGTACTCTTCTATTGGGTGATAGTTGTTGTCATATGGTGCTGCATATTGACACGCTTCAATGATATAGTCAGAGTTTTGAGTAAAAAATGCACCACCGTGAGCCGACTTAAACACAGGATTTACAACAATCTGCTTGGTCTCAAAGTCATGAAGGTCAATAATCGCAATTCTTGGGTTTGCTTTGTCATTAATTGCCAACCACTTACCATCATATTTACCATCTTTTTCAGATAGTGCTGGGTGGTGTGTATCTCCCCAATTTAACTCACGTCCTCGTACATTACCTTGTCGAAGTACGGCTTTTGAATCCTCATCAAATCCATACCCTTGCCAAGGCTCTGGTGTAAATACAGCAATGTACTTTAATATTTTCATTGAAGGTACACCATAGACCATCACCTGTCCACTCTGTCCACCCGAACTAAATATTAAAAACTCATCACGTCCACCTGTTGGTAAATAGGTTTTAGCTGCACGAATTACATCATTTTCGGTCAATCCCCTCTTCTTCATAATCTTTTCAAGTTCACCACTACCAGCTGAGGCTATAGAGACAGCAAGTGTTGTACCCAAAAGAAGTGAAGAGAGTTTACTAAATGTTTTAATCATATTATTTCTCCTTATGTTTTTTGAGATTGCAGAAAATTTTCAATAACAATACCCAATATTCATATGGTAGTAGATTTCATTAAATTATAATTTGATTAAGGTCAAATTATCTAATTTTTTTGAAATAGGCTTCAACAATAAACCAAGCAATAAACCCCCATAACACAACAGATGAAACTACAGAGAGCATACCAGCCTTTTTACTCATATGAATAAGAGCTTGTGGGTCTATATTTGAGCTTGAAAATAGATAATCTAGCCCCAATCCAAACAGCACACTTCCCAATATAATTGTTCCTAAATAGATAATAAGAGAACGTGTTCCAAGCATCTTTTTGACCACCCCAATAGTCACCGTATTGGTTGCAGGTCCTGCACTCAAAAAGACAAAAGCGGCCCCCGCACTAACCCCTGAGAGCATCAATCCTGCAGCGATGGGAAGTGATGCCGTGGCACACACATACATTGGAACAGCGATAACAATGGCAATGACATAAGATACCCACGCATATTCGATTAAAATATCGCTTAGGTTTTTGGGGATAAGCACAGTTATTAACGCACCCAAAATCAGACCCCAAAAGAGAGGCTTAGCTATATCCCCAAGAAGCGTCACAAACCCATATCTCAATGCTCCTATAAAAGAGAAGCTTTTTGTATTCTCTTTCTCTTTTTTGCTACCACAACAAGAGGTTTTCGTTGAACAACAACTAACCTCATCTGAAAATGCTTTTGTGGATGATATTACAACCTCCTCTTTGTCAAAAATATTGGTTAAAATCCCTGCTACCATCGCAATAAACATCGAAGTAATCGCACGATAGAGTGTAAATATCCACCCAAACATCCCATAGGTCGCCAAGATAGAGTCTACTCCTGTGATAGGCGTAGAGATAAGAAACGAGAGCGTTGCCCCTTTACTCGCTCCTGATTTTTTGATACTTGTTGCCAAGGGGATAACCCCACATGAACAGACAGGCAGAGGAATCCCAAAGAGTGTTGATTTGACCACCGACCAAATGTTCTCTTTTCCCAGATGTTTTGTCACCAAACTCTCAGGTACCAACTCATGAAGAACTCCTGCAAAGAGTAAGCCAAAAAGAATATAGGGAGCCATCGCATTACTAAGGTCGATAAGTGCTTCTATAAACAGTGTTAAATATTCCATAATATAATCCTTATATTTTGTTATAACACATTTCACTTTAAGCTTATCTATAATAAGATATTTAAATAAAAGGAAATCCATGATACTAAGCATCGAATCAAGTTGTGATGATAGCTCCATCGCCATCACCAAAATAGAAGATAATCAGCTCATATTTCATAAAAAAATCTCACAAGAGAAGCAACACTCCTCTTACGGTGGGGTTGTTCCTGAACTCGCCTCACGACTTCATGCCATTGATTTACCTAATATCCTAGAAGAGACCAAACCCTATCTAGGCAACCTTAAAGCTGTGGCTGTCACCAACCAACCTGGACTGGGCGTAACGCTTTTAGAGGGTATCGCCATGGCAAAAATCATTGCTGTAAGCAAAAATATTCCCCTACTCGCTGTCCACCACCTCAAAGGGCATATCTATTCACTTTTTATTGGAAAAGAGCAGATTTTACCCCTCTTGGTCTTACTCATCTCAGGAGGACACACGCAGATAATCCGAGTAGAAAGTCTAGAGAAGATGACCATATTGGCAACAAGCATGGATGATTCAGTGGGTGAAAGCTTTGACAAAACAGCCAAAATGATGGGGCTTGGCTACCCTGGAGGTCCCATTATAGAGGCACTGGCAAAAAAAGGAAACGAAAATCGTTTTAATCTGCCAGTGCCACTACGCAACTCTAAACTTATCGCCTTTTCACTATCGGGACTCAAAAATGCCGTAAGGCTCACCATAGAGTCACTAGGTGGAGCTAAAAAGATGACTGAACAGGACAGACGTGACCTCTCAGCCTCTTTCCAAAAAGCTGTAAAACTACATCTTATCCAAAAAAGTAAGAAAGTATTTGTAGATGAAAAAATAAAAGATTTCGCCATTGTAGGGGGAGCAAGTGCCAATTTTTACATTAGAGAAGCCTATGAAAAACTCTGCGAAGAGTTTGGAAAAACCCTTCACACCGCCCCACTAGAGTTCTGCTCTGATAACGCTGCTATGATAGGACGATATGCCATCGAAGCGTACAAAAAAGAGCTATTTATTAACCCTTATGAGATTGATATTGTGGTAAATAGAAAACGTCAACAGGGGGTAGAGTTATGAGCTTAGGCTACCCCATGGAAATTATAGCGAAAAACCACCTCTCTTCAGGGGGTGGATGAAAGCAGTCGAACTGTTTTGCTACTTTTTCTTAATAATTATCTCTAGCTCTAAAAACTTAAGTTTAAAATCCATAACAGAGTTGGTACACTACTATATTTCCATTGTGGGATTTTTTAAACCCTACTCTTGTAAGGTTAATTCTTGCATTTTTCGAATGGCTAACTTAAATCCATTACTGGCTGATTGTTTATACCAAAATTTTTGTGCATTTAAACACTCACTTGGTGTCATCTCATCACAAACATACCATAATCCTAGAAGATATTGCATATACATATCTTCATTATTAGCCAATTCCCACACTTCATGGTTATTCTCTTCTAAATAATCCATTAAAGGTTCTGAAAAACCTTCTCTATAGAACGTGTCTAAAATTTCGATAAAAAATTTTATAGACTCCTCACTCATTTCAGTTATTGGAATAGGTAGGGTTGATGATTTTTCTTGTTTATAGAAACAACAAAAAACCGTAGCAATAGGATTTCCTGCATCTCCTGCTATGGACATATGTTCCTTAAACTCGTTGATACGAGGTTGTTCTTTAAGATTGTGTTGACCTCTGATAATATTTTTAATAATATCACTGTACTCTTCCATTAGATGGTTAACGGTTTGAGTATTATAGACCAAAGGAGTAAAGTCATTTTCTTGGATTACTTTTTCTTTTTCCTTAATTAGTTCTTTTTTTTCTATCATATCTTCGATTTTTAGACTCTTTTTTATTGGTTCTTGAATTGGTTTTTCTATGGAGTATTTTCCAATTTTCCAATGTTGCATAATTTTATCAAGTAGGGTAATTGTGGTTTCTGTCAATAGTCTTTTATTGCTGATATTTTCTAAAAAATCACTAAAAACTAGTTCAATAATGGCAAGTTCATTTTCATTTTTTTTGAACTTCTCTAATGCCCCTTGATATTCAATGGGTTGAAATCCACTATTACGAACAAAGTTTTGACTAATATTATCTCCATGTTGTGCCATATCCAACTCTTGCAAAACAAATTTAATTGCCAACTCTTTAGAGAAAATGGTATCATTAACAGTTTCAAAAGTTTTATCAATTAAATTTCTTACACCATCTATTTGAAGTTTTTCTTCAAATTCTTGTTGCTTTGTTGTTTTTACCATACAGGTTAAAATTTTTTTAAAAAAATAACTTACTGAATTCATTTAATTCCTTATTCATATAATCGCTATTATATAAGAAAAACTCTAAGTAGTTGATGTCCTTTTGTAAATTCATGTTATAATTTTACACCTATGGTTTATCATGTTCATAAGCTGCAGCTTATGAATGCTTTAGCTAATATCAACCTACACTCCTGTCGTTAATGGCACTAAAATATAGGTATTACTAATATATATCATTTGATAGTCTAACCTTTTTAGTGAAAAAATATTAGTGACTACTTCAATAAATTTAAAATTAATATAATTTAAATAAATACATTAATCATATCTTGAATTCCAGCCTAAATACTTTAAAAAATATAAATATAAAATATTAAATTGATATAATTACATAAAACAAAGGAGTGTTTATGTTAAAAAAAGTATTATTAATATTCAATCTAATATTAGCATTAAGTTTTACGAGTTGTGAAGGAGAAAGTAGTGATAAGAGAGAAAAATTATTATCTTCAACATTGAGTTTTTTAGGAATTACAGACCCTGTCATTGTCAAGAATATTTGTCAGGATAAAGATAAAGATGGTCTCTGTGGAGAAAAAGAGCTATTAAGCAAAATAAGCTTGAAAAAAGGGGAGTCAGAAAATGGAACTCTTAAAAAAGTTCTATTAATAGAAAATGATAAATATTTTTTAGAGAATATTATGCCAAATGTTCCACTTTTAGTTGAGATTTATGACCCTCAAAATATTAAATATGATGGGGGAAGTTTAATACTTAGATTTAATGGATTTAAAATAGAAGAAAAAAAATCAATTAAAGAGATTTCTGCTATTCAATTGTTGGAGGATTGGGAATTCCTTTCCACCCAAGAGACAAAAAAATTTAAAGAGACTGAAAATAGGGAACTGTTAGACCATGTAATCTTTAAGAGTTTAGAAAAAAATTATAATTTATTAAGAGATGAATCGCTTAGTACCCAAGTTGCTACCGATAAAGGATTAGAGATTTTAGCCAATAAACTCAAAGAAATAGATGTAGCAGAGGAGCTTCCAAACAAGATAGTTTTCTGTACAGATAATATTGCCTGTATTCAAAATCTGCTAATAACTACTTCCAAAGCGTTAACTATTACGAAAAAGGAGGCAGAGGTTATTGCTCAAAAGGTTAAAAGTGCTAATAGTTCTAATGATTTGAGTAGCATTATGGTTATACCAACTTTGACACCAGTTCCAACAGTTGTACCAACTTTGACACCAGTTCCAACAGTTGTGCCAACTTCGACACCAGTTTCAACAGTTGTACCAACTTCGACACCAGTTCCAACAGTTGTACCAACTTCGACACCAGTTCCAACAGTTGTACCAACTTTGACACCAGTTTCAACAGTTGTGCCAACTTCGACACCAGTTTCAACAGTTGTACCAACTTCGACACCAGTTCCAACAGTTGTAGCAAGATTAAGAGAGATATCAAAAATTAAAAGTACCATTAAAAAAACAGGACAAATAACTAGCTACCAAAAGTTTGATGATGGAGATTATCAAATAGGGGTAAACCCGAACTATAGTAGAATTGGGGATATTGTGACCGATAATATTACAGGGTTGCAGTGGCAGGATGATAAAGATGCCAAAATAGTCCAAAAAATATGGATAACAGCAGAGAACCATAAGCAAAAAAATTATAATGATACCTCTGGAGATACAGCCATTACCTATTGTGATAAGCTTACTTTAGGTGGCTATGCCAATTGGCGACTTCCCACACGTAAAGAGTTATTGGGGATTATAAATTATGGTAGATTTAATCCTTCTATTGATTCTGTTTTTGTTAATGTTAGCTCCAAAAAATATTGGAGTTCTACTAAAATTGCTGATGATAGCAGTAATAGATGGATTGTTTCCTTTCTAAATGGAGCAATGCTTGATAGTGATGGAAAAACAAATAGCGATAATAATGACAGTTATTATATTCGGTGTATTCGAGGAGAATAGTAGTAATCTGTCTATACAGATTACTGTTATTAGAGTAGCTTTAATTTAATTTAAAAAGTAGGAGTAATAATATGATAAGAATAACCCTTTTGATTTTGATAGGATTTAGTAGTCTAAGCTTTGCAGAATTCAGTAAAGAGTATGGTGTGGTAAGTGATAGTATTAGTAAACTAGAGTGGCAAGATGAGTACATGAATAATGATGGAGAGATAAAACAGCTTACTTGGAGTGAATCTATCAATTATTGTGAAACATTAACTTTAAATGGTGACAGGTGGCGACTTCCCAATATTAAAGAGTTAACATCACTTATTGAGGATACCACCTATAATCCTAGTATTAATAATACTTTCGAGTTTATTAGCTCTGACAACTATTGGAGTTCTACCATAAATGTTAATGGTAGTAATTATGCGTGGATTGTTTATTTTAGTTCTGGAAGTATACACGTTTATGATAAGAAGCATACTAACTATGTTCGCTGTGTCAGAGGAGGAGAGTAATATGTTAGTAGTATGGGTGAACTACCTCTAGCTAAAGTATATCTTCAAGAGTTGTTCAATATCTGATAGACATACCCCGTCTAAGAGTTCTGGGTTTTCTTGAAGATTTTTTGATAAAAATAATACCACTTATAAATAATAAATATATTTTTGCTATAATCAGAAAAAAGGTTATATGATGCAGATTTTGTACTTAACTCTATCTCTTTTATTTATAATTGGTTGTTCTACTCATGGTGATAAAAAAATCAAACAGCATAGCATGTATCTGGACAAACAATATTTTGAAAAACTAGATTTTTCGACTGTTGAATTACAGAGAGTTAAGGTTGATAAAAATTGGTACTATGTTAGAAAAGATGGTAAAGCGATACAAGCTATAAGCAATAAAAATGGGGAGGCAGATGCTTTTAAAGAGGGTTTGGCACGAACTAGAGTTAATGGTAAGATTGGTTTTTTTAATAAAACTTTAGATATTGTTCTTGAACCCATTTATGATTATGCTTTTCCCTTTTATGACGGTGTTGCCGAGATATGTATAGGATGTAAGGAGCATGGAGTAGAAGAGAATAGAATGATAGAGGGTGGGGTATGGAAAAGTATTGATAGATCAGGATTAGTAGTAGAAGAGTAATAATATTAAATTAAAAACATAAGGAAATATTTTAGTGCAATTAAAACAGATGAATATAGTTATAGTCGTGATGATAATTTTATCAGGATGTGCAGAGCAAGAGAAAATAGATAAAAAGAGTGAAACTCCTATTACTCAAACAGAAGTTATTAATGTCTCTTATGAAAACAGTGAAGTTTCAGAACAACGACTTACACAAGTTCAAAAAGATGTTGTAAATGAGCATAATAAAAAACGTAGAAACCATTTTTTTGATTCAGATATTAAGTATAGCATTCGATTAGAGAAAGAGGCACAAGTTTATGCCAATATATTGGCAAACAGTGGAAAGTTTGAGCATGACCCTAAAAACTATAAAAATAAATTTGGTGAAAATTTGTATGCACACAGTCAAAATGAGCTTCCTACTATTTTAGATGCAATTACACCATGGTATAATGACGAAGAACCTTATTATCACTATGATAATGGTTCATGTGATGAGGGAACTTTCCCTAATGGACAAGAGATTATGTGTGGACACTATACGCAGGTCATTTGGCAAGAGACTAAAGAGGTAGGATGTGCTTCTGCTCAGTATCGTCAGGGAAATTTTAAAGGGGGGTATATATATGTTTGTAAATATCAAAAAGCAGGAAATATTGTTGGGTTAAAACCCTATTGTACGGAGTACACTACTGATGATTTATATACTAAAATAGTTCCCTCTTTTAAAAATATATTACTCTCAAATAGGGCTTTTCCTATTGAATTGGTTATCGAAGATAGAAAGAGCTGTACACGTCAAGATGTCTATAATTCAGCCATTACTTTTGGTATGAATATGAAAAGTATTGTTATTAAAGATTTTCAAATTTTTAATAATGATCAATACCCCAACACCTTGGAGTTTAGCCATCTCACTATAGAGGATAGAGAGCTAAAAATGAGAGGAGTGAATAAAAATATTGCAGATAGTAGTTTACGAAATAAAGAAATCTATATGAATATAAAGCTCATAGGAGAGAGGAAAGAGTATTATGCTGTAGAGTTGGATTGGAATGGCTATGACGCTAGTAAACCCTCTTTTTCACGACAGATGAGAGCCAAGCTCTATAAATAAGAAAAAATAGTATAGAAAAAGCAGATAGGGTAATTGAATTGAAAAGTAAACGCTAATTTTAATCACATTTTAGATAAAATCCTTTTGAAAATATTTAGGTAATTGACAGATGATAGGACAAAATGACTTCAGAGATTAAACAATATAAAATGTTAGAGGAGATAGATAAAAGTTTTAGACTTTCTGCACGTATTAAACAAGCTTTTTTAGAGGTGAATCGACACCATTTTGTCCCCACAGGTTTTGTACATTTGGCATATGAACTCGATGCCCTGCCTATACAACAGAAACAGTGGATATCTTCACCTTTAACTGTGGCAAAAATGACACATTATTTAGATATAAATGGAGTAGACTCTGTTTTAGAGATAGGATGTGGAAGTGGTTATCAAGCTGCTATTTTGTCTAAACTTTGTCGGCGAGTATTTACGATTGAGCGTATTGACCCCCTGCTCAAAGAGGCAAAAGATCGTTTTCGTGAAGAGAGAATCAATAATATATTTACACGATTTGATGATGGTCAGCGTGGATGGGAAAAGTATGCTCCTTTTGAGCGAATACTTTTTTCTGCCAGTGCAAAAAAAATTCCAAAAACACTTTTTGACCAACTGGCAGAGGGAGGAATTCTTCTCTCTCCTATGGAAAAGAATGGTTTACAAGTTATTACACGGTTCTATAAAAAAGATGGAAAGATAATCTCTCAGATGCTTGAAGCGTGTCTTTTTGTTCCTGTGCTTGATGGAAGAGCTAAGTAAGTAGCTCTTCTTAATTTTTTTCTCTCTATTCTGCTTCTAGTACAGCACCTGAACTGGCATTGGTCACTAATGCTCTATACTGCTTTAACCAACGGCTACTAAGTGGTTTAACTATAGGTGTAAAGTCTGCTCTTCTTTTAGCAATCTCATCTTCACTAATATTTACTCGTAAAATATACTCATCTACATCAATATGAATCTCATCACCATTTTCTAGTAGACCAATCATTCCACCTTCGGCTGCTTCTGGTGAGACATGACCGATACTAGCCCCACGAGTAGCACCAGAGAAACGACCATCGGTAATTAGTGCTACGCTATCTCCTAAACCCATACCCATAATAAGACTGGTAGGACTTAGCATCTCTTGCATACCAGGCCCACCTTTTGGTCCCTCATAACGGATAACTACTACATTTCCTGCTTTTACCTCGTTATTTAAAATTCCTCTAATCGCTTCATCTTGTGAGTTATAACAGACAGCCGTTCCCGTAAAGACACGCTCACCTGTAATCCCTGCCGTTTTAATAACAGCACCTTGCTCTGCTAAGTTTCCATACAGTATCGCCAGTCCACCAACTTTACTATATGGATTGTCAATAGTATGAATAATATTTGTATCAACTATCTTGCTATCAGCAATTCTCTCTTTGAGACTCTCTCCTGTAACGGTAAGGTTATCGAGTAGAATATCTTCTCCACGTTTGTTCATCTCATGCATCACAGCCGAGACTCCACCTGCTTTGTCGATATCTTGCATATGTACAGTGGTTAAACTTGGAGAGATTTTAGCAATGTGAGAGACACGTTTAGAGATTTTATTGATATCTTCAAGATTAAAATTCACATCAGCCTCTATGGCAATGGCTAACATATGTAAAACAGTATTAGAACTTCCACCCATCGCCATATCTACTGCAAACGCATTTCTAACAGCATTCTCATTTAAGATATTTTTGATTTTATATTTTGAAGACTCTTTGTACTCCATAAGTGCAATCTCACAAACACGTCTAGCAGCTTTTCTATAAAGCTCCTCACGCTCTTTTGTCAGTGCCAAGATAGTACCATTTCCAGGTAGTGCTATTCCCATTGCCTCCATTAGTGTATTCATAGAATTAGCCGTAAACATACCTGAACAGCTTCCCCCACTTGGACAAGCATTACACTCAATATCGGTTAGCTCCTCCTCTGTTATCTCTCCTGCTTCAAACTGTCCAACAGCCTCAAAAGCAGTTGCTAAATCAATTGGAGTTCCATCTTGCTTATACCCCTTTGCCATTGGCCCACCACTTACAAATACTGTAGGTACATTAACACGCAACGCACCCATAATCATTCCTGGAACAATCTTATCACAGTTTGGGATAGCAATCATTGCATCTAATTTATGGGCATTCATGACCGTCTCAATGGAACTAGCAATTATCTCACGACTCGGAAGAGAAAAGAGCATCCCATCGTGACCCATCGCAATACCATCATCAACACCAATGGTATTAAACTCAAATGGTACACATCCTGATTTTTTAATCTCATCTTTTACAATTGAAGAAACTTTATCTAAAAAGAAGTGACCAGGGATAATCTCAATAAAAGAGTTGGCTACTCCTATAAATGGTTTGTCAAAATCCTCATCTTGAAGACCTGTGGCTCTTAGTAGTGAACGGTGAGGGGCTCTGTTATGCCCTTTTTTAACGATATCGCTTCTCATGTTATTCCTTTAATGGTTGTATTTAGAAAAATTTTGAAAATTATATCGAAATACCTTTACAACTAAAAAAAAATTGGCTATAATCGCACTCCAATTTAAGATGGAGTCACCGTTTGCGGGAATAGCTCAGCGGTAGAGCACGACCTTGCCAAGGTCGGGGTCGCGAGTTCGAACCTCGTTTCCCGCTCCATACTTCTTAAATTATGTTATTTAAATTTAACTATATAAGTTTTGGTACTATTTATGCCCGGGTGGTGGAATGGTAGACACAGGGGACTTAAAATCCCCCGGTCATTGTGACCGTGCCGGTTCGAGTCCGGCTCCGGGTACCATTGATAGTTGTCTTCAGTAGACAGCTCGAAATGAGTTGTCATTTTTTTGGGTTTTAATTTGAAGCTTCTTTCTCTATTTATACTGGAGCCATCGCCAAGTTGGTAAGGCCGTAGATTGCAAATCTGCTATTCACCAGTTCGAGTCTGGTTGGCTCCTCCAAAACATTATAAAGTTTTTGAAAATTTAAATTTATTTTTATCTTTTTTAGATAGAATTCTATTCCAACTTAAGCATCTTATGTTTAAGCTACATGTCGGGAGATGTCAGAGTGGTCGAATGTGCCGGTCTTGAAAACCGGTGAGGGTAATACCTCCGGGAGTTCGAATCTCCCTCTCCCGGCCATATACCAAAAAAATCACCTTTTGAAAATATCTACTTTTTACTTTTTTTAACTATCAAAGTATTGTTTTATTTAAGTAAATTTGTTTCTATATATGAATTTTATTGATAAAAAAAGATTTTAAAAGCTTATATTTCTCTTTCTATGAGGAGTTATACCCCACAGTTATGGGATTTAATCGCTGTTTTAAAAAAGTGTAGAAAAAATCACAAATTTATAAAGTTTGATTAAAAATTGATAATATCAAGAAAAAATAAGGTTTCTACTGTTATCATGATGATGTAGATTTATCAGATTGATGAGTTTCTTTCGAGTTACATAGGGGCTTAGCTTTATGGTAAACTAACGATAAAGGAGAAAATGTGAAAATTACAAAATTAAGTTTTGCTGCTATTGTTGCAGTAAGTATGGTGAGTATAGTGAGTGCAGATGTGACAACTGATATAAGTGGTAATGCTAAATTATATTATGAGACTATAGATGTTGATGGAGCAGAAGCGGGGTTATTTGAACAAGGCACAAAAGGTATGACTTCTGGTCAAGCTTTAATCTCTGTTGGTTCAAAAGGTAAACTAAGTGATGCAATGGGTTACGGTGTTGAGTACACTGCTATTGATACTTTAGGTTTAGAGAATAACTTAGTATCAGGTGTTAGAGTTGCTAATGGTGGTTCTGATGCACTTGATACAGTTCATTACGCTTCAAAGGCTTTTATTACTTATCAAGCTGGAAAAACAACAGCAAAAATTGGTAGACAACACCTAAATACACCACTAGCCTTTACTGAAAAATGGAACATTGCTCCAAACAGCTTTGATGCGGCTGTATTAATCAACTCAAATATTGAAAATGTAACTCTTATTGGGGCGTATGTTGGTAGAGGAAATGGTAAATTTGGTTCAGTTGTAGCTCCAAGTGGTGATTTTAGTACTTATGTAGCTGATGGTGCATATGCAGCAGCAGCTCTTGTTAAACCTATGAAAGATTTAGGAATTAATGCTTGGTATTATAATGTTCAAAAAGTTGCAGATGCAATGTGGTTAGATGCCAACTATAATGTAGGTGGTGTTAAATTGGGTGCTATATATGCACAAATGATGCCAAAAGCTTCTGGTTCTGATGACACTAAAGGATTTGCACTTAAAGCTGGTTCAAAAGTTGGACCTGTAAGTCTATTTGCAGCATACTCTTCAATTGATAAAGATGGTACACTTCCTATCGCCAATACAGCGACTGGATTTAAGAAAACAAAACTTCCAACAGCAGGTATCTATAATGATGGTGTTATTGTAGCTCACCCAGGTTCAGATACATTTAAAATTAAAGCAGCTGTTCCAGCAGGTCCAGTTAAATTGATTGGTCAGTTTATCTCAACAACAAATGATATCAATAAAGGTAAAGATGCTGATGAGTTAGATTTAATTGTTGCCTCAAAAGTTGCAGGATTAGATGTAAAAGCAATTTACATGAATAGAACTTTTGATACCAGTGCTAAATCAGGTCACTTCAAAAACTCTGACCACAGTAATATAAGATTTATTGTTAGTCATAAATTTTAAAATAATCTCTTAATTTGAGACTTGCAAACTTTTGCAAGTCTCTTTTTTAATCTAAAATTTCTAAATTCCACATTTTCCACTACTACAAGAGCCTTGACTATCAATATGAAATGTTGAGACATACTTGCACTTATTACACTCAAATGTCATCATCTTAGGTCCTGAACAACCTGTGCTTCGTTGGTCTATTAGTTCCATACTATCTTTATGACACTTGGGACAAACTCCCTTTTGAATGGCTCTTAGTTGCTCTGATTTATCTCTCATAAAGTAGATATAGCTAACAACTAAGCCTACTATAATAATTAATAAAAAAAATAGTAGATAAAAATTCATATACACTTCTCCTATAATTTTTTTGGATTTTCACTGTATTGTATCATATAGAATAGAAAAGATGAACTCTTTTATAGAAATATTGCTCTATTTCACACTTGCTACTAACTCTTATATTAAAATCAGATATAAAAAAATACAAAGGCTTAAAAAATGAAAACTCTTACAACACTAGCGGTATTAATGTTACTTCAATCATCTTCAAAATCAGCGGCAAAATTGCGTTTGGCACTTCAACGAAATATGATTCGTCACTTTTAGGAATAGTAAAAATAGAAGAAAAAATATTTATTAAAGTTAATTTATGTTAATATAATTTTATGGGTTTAAATGTAAAGTTAATTAAAACAAAACTAACACCAGACTTAATTAAAACAGAGGGTCTTACTGTGGTTATCATCTCTATTCTGATGATAGCCATTTATCTTATTGCCTCTTCACCTCTCTCTTCAAATTCAAAACAGAATGAAATTTCTATTGATAAGCGGTACTTTAGTAATGGAACAGTGAAAATTTCTACCACTAAACGTAATGGTCTAAAGTATGGTGTGGAAAATGAATATTATCCCAATGCTTCTCTTGAGTGGCATAGTAACTATAAAAATGGTTTAAAAGATGGGATACAAGAGTGGTTTAATACCAAAGGTATCCTAGAGTGGGAGTGTAACTATAAGGAGGATAAAAAAAATGGTATGGAAAAAATCTATTATGTGAATGGGGCATTAAGACGAGAGACAGAGTATAAGATGGGGCATAAGCATGGTTGGGAGAGGGTTTATTTTAAAACGGGAGAGATGCAACTTGAGATAAAATATTACAATAATATGTATCATGGACCCTATATTAAATATAATAAAAAAGGTAAAATTTTAATAAAACATAGCTATTTAAATAATAAAATAGTGAAATGATATTTTTAACTCTTGACTTATCCTCTTTTATTTTAGTGACCAAAAATATATTTAAAAGTCTTAGTGAAACTATAAGTCGTTTAATTATTTATTTGGTCGTTAAAAGATTGATTTTTATTGCAAATATTTAGCCTAACAAAACCCTCTTGAAATAACTATATTTAGGACTTTAAAAAAGTTATTCACATCCCTATAACTATCTTTATAATAATAGAAAGGAACAACAATAAAAAATAGGATGATTTTTACTTTATGCTATACAACCTAAGTCCCATATGCTATAATCAAACCATGAAAAAGAATCTAAAAAAACTACCCATAGGCATTAGTACCTTTAGTAAAATAATGGAACAAGACTATCTCTATATTGACAAAACCAAAGAGGCTTATGAACTTATAATGCATTATCAATACGCCTTTCTCTCACGCCCTCGTCGTTTTGGAAAGTCACTTTTTATTGATACACTTCAAGAGATATTTGAGGGGAACAGAAAACTTTTTGAGGGTTTGTATATTGATGATAAGTGGAATTTTGACGATAAATATCCTGTTATCAAGATAAATTGGGGTGGAAGTTTACGAAATGAAGAGGAGGTAAAACATACTATTTATGAACTTCTCAAAGAGAATCAAAAAAGATTAGACATAGAGTGTGAATTTAAAAAAAATCCATCAAGTTGTTTTAGAGAGCTCATTCACAAAGCCTATGAAAAGTATCAAAAACCAGTAGTCATTTTAATAGATGAGTACGATAAACCCATTCTTGATAATCTTGACCATATGGAGGTAGCAAAAGCTAATCGAGAGATACTTAAAAGCCTCTATGTCATCATGAAAGACAACGACCGATACATCAAATTTGCTTTTTTAACAGGGGTGAGTAAGTTTACCAAAGCGAGTATTTTTAGTGGACTTAATAATCTAAAAGATATAAGTATGTTACCCAAATATGGTAATGTTTGTGGCTATACACAAAATGATATAGAGACTACTATTTTACCCTATTTAGAGGGTGTCGATTTAAAGAAGTTAAAAGAGTGGTATAACGGTTACAACTTTCTAAAAGATAAAATCTATAATCCCTTTGATATACTGCTTTTTATAGATGCTGATTTCCTCTTTGATAATTATTGGTTCAATACAGGAACACCAAGCTTTTTAATTAAACTTTTTAAATCAAATGATTATAACCTAGCAAAATTTGAAAATCTAAGAGTTGGGAAAGAGTTAATAGAGAGTTTTGATATTGAAAATATTAGTTTAGAGACCGTTATGTTTCAAAGTGGTTACTTGACCATCAAAGAGCAGATATTAAGAAGAAATCGTATTCAATACCTCTTAACTTTTCCTAACCTAGAGACAAAAATGAGTTTTAACAACTATTTGTTAAACTATTTTGTCAAAAAACCAATAGATAAAATTCCCGTTCAAAATGATTTGGTAGATTTACTTGAAGTTGCCAATCTTGCTGATGTGGAGCAGACCATCAAATCACTCTTTGCCTCTATTGCCTATAACAACTTTACCAAAAATGATATAGAGGAGTATGAGGGCTTTTATGCTAGTGTTATCTATGCCTATTTTGTGGGTGCAGGATTTGACAAAGTGTTAGCCGAAGATGTTACTAATGATGGGCGAATAGATTTGAGTGTATTTATTGACGATTATATCTATATTTTTGAGTTCAAAGTCGATAAAAAAGGGGCTTTGGAGCAGATAAAAAGCAAAGAGTATTTTAATAAATATCTCTCTAGTGGAAAAGAGATTTATATTGTTGGGGTAGAGTTTGATTCTAATAGTCGTAATGTTGTTGGGTATGATTGGGAGAGGATTTAGACCATTTATCCCTCCAAAACCCCTAACTTCCCATCTTTAGCTAACTCATAAAGAGTAGTCCAAATCTCATTGGCTCTTTTTGCATCAAATGACTCTCCACTTATTCTGTCGTAAAGTCTTCCCTTTGTTGATATGGATATGGTTATTCTTTTATGGGTATGTTTATCTATGGTATCTAAAATATTTTTTCCTATACATGACGTTCGCGTGTACTCTATAAAAACTTTTCGATTAGACAAATAATACTCTGGTCGGATAATTAAATCTATGGTTACACTTGTTGCTTTTGGTCTTCCTCTTCCAATACATTCCATATTTGATTTATAAATAAATGTAGGAAGTGTGGGGTTATTGTCTAGTTCTTTTTGGGCTAGTTTTAAAATTTTTCTTTCAATATCAGGGATTCTTTGATATTTTGTTCCAAAAAATTCATTTAAAGCATCAAGAGACATTCTTTTTCTTTTGCCTATATGTGAGTCATATCCTTTTATCTTTTCTAATAGAGGTAATAGTCGTAGCGTATGTTTACTTTTTAGTGACATTAAAACTTTTGTATCTATATAAGTATAATTATTTTTGACTTCAATTATGAGTTTTGCTATTTTTGAGTATAAATCTATCTCTACACAATTATCACCATAAACTATCTCTATTCTTGGAACTAAAACAATCTTCTCTTCCCATTCCTTAAATTCATTGATAAAAGTGATAGAGGTCTCTTGCATTGCATCTAAATTATTTTTTATCTCTTGTGATGTCATTTTAGTATATTTAAACATCTCTTTCATATCAACTCTAACCGTATCCATCTGCTTGTCAAAATCAAACTTTTCTAAAATTGTAGCAAGGTAAAATATTGTTTTAATGGCATTACCATTACTCTTATTGATAGTGTTGTCTATAAAGTTATTGCTAATTTTTTTTCTTGGAGTGATTTTTTCTTTTTGACGCTCCTCTTTTTTTCTCTCTTTCCACTCTGCCATTGTCATTGAGAAAGTCTCCTATTTTATTTTAGTGACCAAAAATATATTATATAGCCTTAATAAAATTATAGTCACTATATTATTAAGATGACCTTTCAAATCATAAAGCCCTAAAATATATTTTTGGTCACTAAAAGATTTTATAGTTAAAAATTAAGAATTGAATAAGTCACTAAAATAGAACAAATAGGTCGGTTTATTCAGTTATTTGGTCGTTAAAAGATTGGTTTTTCTTGCAAATCTTTAGCCTAATAAAACCCTCTCTAAAGAACTATATTTAGGACTTTAAAAGAGTTTTAAAATTCTCATTTTAAAAAAGTTATTCACACCCCTATAACTACTCTTATAACTATCTTTATAATAATAGAAAGGAACAACAATAAAAAATAGGAAAAAATTATTGATATTTTCTAAAAATAACTAAAAGATAGGATGATTTTTACTCTATGCTATACAACCTAAGCCCAATATGATATAATCGAACCATGAAAAAGAATCTAAAAAAACTACCCATAGGCATTAGTACCTTTAGTAAAATAATTGATCAAGACTATCTCTACATTGACAAAACCAAAGAGGCTTATGAACTTATAACACATTATCAATACGCCTTTCTATCACGCCCACGCCGTTTTGGAAAGTCACTTTTTATTGATACGCTTCAAGAGATATTTGAGGGAAATAAAAAACTTTTTGAGGGTTTATATATTGATGATAAATGGGATTTTGACGATAAATATCCTGTCATAAAGATAAATTGGGGTGGAGAGTTAAGAACACCATCAATGGTTAAAAATAGATTAGAAGATACACTTCTCTATAATCAAAAAAGATTGGGAATAATTTGTGATAAAACAGAACAGTTTGATTCATGTTTTGAAGAGTTAATTCGCAAAGCCTATGAAAAATATCAAAAACCAGTAGTCATTTTAATAGATGAGTACGATAAACCCATTCTTGATAATCTTGACCATATGGAGGTAGCAAAAGCTAATCGAGAGATACTTAAAAGCCTCTATGTCATCATGAAAGACAACGACCGATACATCAAATTTGCTTTTTTAACAGGGGTGAGTAAGTTTACCAAAGCGAGTATTTTTAGTGGACTTAATAATCTAAAAGATATAAGTATGTTACCCAAATATGGTAATGTTTGTGGCTATACACAAAATGATATAGAGACTACTATTTTACCCTATTTAGAGGGTGTCGATTTAAAGAAGTTAAAAGAGTGGTATAACGGTTACAACTTTCTAAAAGATAAAATCTATAATCCCTTTGATATACTGCTTTTTATAGATGCTGATTTCCTCTTTGATAATTATTGGTTCAATACAGGAACACCAAGCTTTTTAATTAAACTTTTTAAATCAAATGATTATAACCTAGCAAAATTTGAAAATCTAAGAGTTGGGAAAGAGTTAATAGAGAGTTTTGATATTGAAAATATTAGTTTAGAGACCGTTATGTTTCAAAGTGGTTACTTGACCATCAAAGAGCAGATATTAAGAAGAAATCGTATTCAATACCTCTTAACTTTTCCTAACCTAGAGACAAAAATGAGTTTTAACAACTATTTGTTAAACTATTTTGTCAAAAAACCAATAGATAAAATTCCCGTTCAAAATGATTTGGTAGATTTACTTGAAGTTGCCAATCTTGATGCTGTGGAGCAGACCATCAAATCACTCTTTGCCTCTATTGCCTATAACAACTTTACAAAAAATGATATAGAGGAGTATGAGGGCTTTTATGCCAGTGTTATCTATGCCTATTTTGTGGGTGCAGGGTTTGATAAAGTATTAGCTGAAGATGTTACTAATGATGGACGAATAGATTTGAGTGTATTTATTGACGATTATATCTATATTTTTGAGTTTAAAGTTGATAAAAAAGGGGCTTTGGAGCAGATAAAAAGCAAAGAGTATTTTAATAAATATCTATCTAGTGGAAAAGAGATTTATATTGTTGGGGTGGAGTTTGATTCTAATAGTCGTAATGTTGTTGGGTATGATTGGGAGAGGGTTTAACAACAGATAATGCTTATCACAACAACCCCTCATCAGAAAAACTATAAAACCCATCTTTAGCCAATATCACATGGTCAAGCAACTCAATACCCACCAATTTTCCAACCTCATCAAGTCGTTGAGTCACAGCAATATCTGCTCTACTAGCACTTAGTGTTCCACTTGGATGATTATGAGCGATAATAATTCCAGCTGACCTATCAGCAATGGCATCAGCAAAAACCTCTCTTGGGTGAACCAAACTTTGATTTAGCGTACCTATAAAAACGGTTCGTGTGTTAATAATATGTGATGCACCATCAAGCGTAATCACTAAAAAATACTCTTGTTGTTTGGTTGAAAATGATTTTAACTCATCGTAGACATCTTGGGCTGATGTTATCTTACGATTGGATTGAGAAGTGTATCGTTTTGCAAGTTCTAACGAAGCGATAATCTGTGAAGCTTTAGCCACACCTAAACCATGAATATTTAGAAGTTTCTCTAAAGATAAATCTGCAAAAGAGTCATCCATCAGAGCTACA
Organism: Campylobacteraceae bacterium; assembly: GCA_027076905.1. Lineage (GTDB taxonomy): Bacteria > Campylobacterota > Campylobacteria > Campylobacterales > Sulfurovaceae > UBA1140. The sequence continues at coordinate 22,357 of JALTGP010000088.1, forward strand.
ATCTCTCGTGAAAGCTTCCGTACATCTTTACCTTTTATCCCAGAGCCAATAAGCACAGAGAGAAGTTCATCATTTTTAAGGGCTTGGACACCTTTTTTTACTAATTTTTCTCTTGGCTTATCGTCTTTGTGGAGTTCTTTTATTGTTTTCATATTGTTAGTATAACATAAAATAACAATTTATGTTAGAAATATGTCAAATTGTAATGTTTTTGCTTCAGTCACTGAGCGAAGTCGAAGGCAAAGTGGTCAAGCCCCAAAATGCCTCTCTCAAAACACTCTACATCAACATCTCAGAACTCTTTTTAGGAAATTCCTATAATATTTTATGAAAAGCCTCTTTATACTCACCCTCATAGAGCATCAAAAACTCCAACTCATCTGACTGTGAAGCCCACAAATTACCCATCATCTCTTTCTCTTTAGTGTCATCATTGGTTCGCAGATGTTCCCCTTTATACTCTGCTACAACCGTTTTACCATTATCTAACTTTATAATAAAATCAGGATAAAACTTACCATTCGATGTCTGTAACCAAAAAGCATTTTGATGGTCTTTGGCTATGTTTCTTACCCATGTGGTTACTTGTGGTAGTTGGTCTATGTAAAGAGCTACTTCATACTCCTCTTTATAAGAGTCGAATTTATCTACATACTCATAGTGATGCTTTTTAAAATTAGAACTTCTACTGTCAGGGTTTGGTACATAACTGTTTGGTAAGAACTCAACCATGTTTTCATTACTCAAAGTAAACTTAGCACTTCCAAGTAACTTATCAAAACTCATCTTTTTAGAAGTAGAGATGAAATCTTTTAACTTTATAAAAATGGCTCTTTTTAATTGATACTTTTTAGCCACCAAACTCTGTATATCTATCTCTCTATCAACTCCTAATCTATTGATGACAAAATAGATAAACTCATTAAGTTGTGTAGAGGTTAAGACTTTTAAAATATCACTGTTCTCATCATGTATGATTTTAGCAATACCTGTTGAAAGTTTTTTTGCCTCTGTATTACTCTTATATGCTCCATAAGTATGGTCAACAACTGTTGCACTGACATCTTCATCGTTAAAGAGTGATGTACCCTCATCTAATGACTGCACAAACATACGGTTATCTTTAGATATATCAACAATCCCTATTTTCTCTTTTAAATCTATGTTAAATTCGTCTAAACTCAAAGAGGCATGTTTTATAATATCTGATTCATCAATCGTTATGAAATCTAAAATATAACTCTCTTCAAACTCTATTATCTCACCTTCCTCTTCTACCATCAAATAAGGCAATGAGAAATCTGAAACCATGTCTAAAATAGCAGGATTTAAACTTTGAATCTCATCTACTATATTTTTAACCTCATCTTGTTTATCTAAAGGTACTATCTTCTGCATGGTATTTACAAAAGCTTCTCTTTTTGATGGTGTTGGAAGTTTGACAATGGTTAATTTTTTAGTCTCACTATTGTAGTTGACATAAGGTGCGATAGAAGCCTTACTCAAAGCTTCTAAGTCTATTTTGTCTCCTACCTCAACTTGTTGTTTTGTAAATAGTCCATCGCCAAACAGACCACCTAGTTCATCTATACTTTCATGAGTATTCGCAGAATTATTAATGCTTATTTTTGCTTCAAAAGCTTCAAATCCACTTTTTACCAAAGTATCCCCTATGGTTTCAGCCACACCTTCAAAGTTTTTTGATGCTACATAGACATAAGCATACCCTAGCTCTTCCTTATTTTTCTCTTCTACATATGGCATACGAAGCACACGCCCTATAAGTTGTTCTATGGCTGTCTTTGATTCCATGTTTGAAACCACGCTCAACACATAAGCAAATGGACAATCCCACCCCTCTTTGAGTGCATCAACGGTGATAATGTAACGAATAGCACACTCTCGACTAAGTAAATCTATACCATCTATCTCTTTTAGATTACCTGTCTGTATGGCTATCTCTTCCTCTTTTATGCTCATGTCAAGCAGTATCTGCTTTATTTTGTCATAAGTAAAAGCATCATCTCCTCTGTTTTCATCAGCTCGTATAAGATTAATGGGTCTTATATACCTCTGCGTGTGCATCTCTTCAAATTTTGCCAACTCTTCAAGATAATTTCTTTTTACGATTCCATCTTGTAATATCATCCTTGTGTCATCAAGTGTTTTTAATACAATGGGAAGTTTTATCATGCTTTCTCTTTTTAGAGCTGTAGCGTTTACCGTATAGAGTATGTTACTTGCATAAATTTTCTTAGCTTTGCTAGTTTTAGTTACTGGTGTAGCTGTCAACTCTAGTATAAACGCAGGGTCAAGTGCCAACAAGCTTTCAAGACTTAGCCCTGTACTAGACTTATGGGCTTCATCTAAAATTATGATGGGTTTTACCATCTTCATAACATTTTCCATAGAGGGTGTAATATCTCTGTGTTTTAACATCTCATAATAGTTAGAGTTTTCATTATAAAATTTTCGTCCCTCTTTACTCTTGGTTCTAAAACTCTGTATCGTTCCTATTGTGATGACCAACTCTTCACTAGGGTCAAATTTTTGCTTGTAGGCTTCTTTGATGGAAAGTACATTAACACTATCAAACTCTTTGTCTAGCAATTTTCTATAAAAGTGTCGTTTGTCTTTAAGTGCTTCTAGTGTTTGAGTAACTATCTTGTCACTAGGAGCTAACCAAAACACAAGATGATAAGACTTACCAAGATACTCATTGGTCAAAATACGCAAACTTTTAGTAGCAATAAGCGTTTTGCCTCCACCTGTAGGTACACGCATACAGACATAAGGTGTATTATTTTCTTCTATCTCCAAGTACTGATTGCCTGTGACTTCCCTAAAGGCTTGGGCTAAAGGTCTGCTTTGTGCAAGATTACAAAATGTGTCTAAAGCTTTTATGGACTCTTTTTGGTACTTTTTTAACATTAGTTGTCCTTTATATCATAAGGAATATAACGAATAACTACCTTATGTTTTTTCAGTTCATCTTCGGAGATGGTGCTTTTTCGCGTGTATATAATGAGTTGTTTATAACTGTCATGTTTTTTGAGAAGTTTTTTCAACTCAAGCACTCTAAAGCGTTCTTCATAAAAATAAAGGTGTTGTTTTTTGAAGCTTCCTACAAAAGGTTTATCTATACTTTTTGGTGCTACAGGTTGTTTAAACTCTACAAAGTAGATGTGTTTGGCAATATCTTCAAAACTAAGCTTTGCATTTAATTCTCCTGTATCATCGAAAATATCAACACCAAGCTCACAATACTTAAAGCCACCACCAAGCCCCTCTTTGAAGCTATCTATCTCTTTTATGCCTACTACTTTTAGAATATTTTCTTTAAAGGTTTTCTCTATTTTGGTGTAGTCATCTTTTTTAGTTTCTATTAATGCGTTAACCTCTGTAGAGAGTTTTTCCATACCTTTTGCATTGAGTATCTGTGTGGTAGTCAACTTCTTTTCAAAAAGTACTGTTTTATCTTTACCTTTAAAAGCGTAACCCTGTTGTACTCTTTTAACTCTTTCTGCTGTTATCTCTTTGGCATAATCTAGTGTCTCTATAAGTATAAATTTACGATTACCATTATCTTGTTTGTTTTGCTCTATCACAGCATGAGCTGTTGTTCCACTTCCTGCGAATGAGTCCAAAACTATATCATTTTTAGATGTTGAAAGTTGTAAGATTCTTTGAATTAATCTTACAGGTTTAGGCGTTTCAAAAAGAGTTTTTTCAAATAATATTTTATTACTCTCTTGTTTTGCTTCTTGATTATGTCCAACTTCTCCATGTTTCCATAAACTAATCGGAACCATACCATCTTGAACCTCAGATAAAAACCTTTTTAATCTTGGAACATTTGAACCTTCTTTTCCAAACCAAATTCGATTATCATCAACTAATTCTTGTAATTTTTCTTTTGATACACGCCAACATAAACCTACTGATGGATTAACTAGCTTACCACTTGGTGTTTCAATTGGATAATCATATTTTTCTGAATATGTTTTAACTGTCAAGTTATCAGAAATCCATATACCTCGTGGGTCATTATCTAAATTTTTATAACGACTATTTGCTTCATCTGTTCTTGCAAGTCTATTAATTTTAAACTTATCTATTTTTTTAGCATAAACAAGAATATAATCGTGACTTACAGAAAAGTATTTTGCATCATTTTTAGGTGCAAATGCTCTTTCCCATATAACTTCTGTAATAAAATTCTCAGCTCCAAAAATTTCATCACAAATCATTCTTAGATGTGCCACCTCTGCATCATCAATACTTATGAAAATAACCCCATCTTCTTTAAGTAACTCACGCAAAAGCTTCAACCGTGGATACATCATACAAAGCCACTTATCACTACGACTCAAATCATCTGCATTAACAGTATCGTTCAACCATTTTTTAATAAGAGGAGAATCCATATTATCATTATAGACCCAAGAAGTATTACCAGTATTATAAGGAGGGTCAATATATATCATCTTCACTGCATTAGCATAGTAAGGAAGCAGAGACTTCAACGCTAAAAGATTGTCACCTTTTATAATCATATTTTCACTATCAGCATCACCCACAACTTCTTGACAATCTATGGTTTTATAGGGTATCTCTTTATGATGATGCACCACATCATCTTTTCCTAACCAGTCTATGTATGGCATTTGACCTCTTTTTTATTGATTAGGTTATTTTAGCATAAATATCTTGTTTTAAGTTACCATCAACTCATCTGTAGAGCCTAAGCCCAATATGATATAATCGAACCATGAAAAAGAATCTAAAAAAACTACCCATCGGCATTAGTACCTTTAGTGAGATAATCGAACAAGACTATCTCTATATAGATAAAACAAAAGAGGCATATCGACTTATTACAAGCTACAAATACGCCTTTCTTTCACGCCCACGCCGTTTTGGAAAGTCACTTTTTATTGATACGCTTCAAGAGATATTTGAGGGGAATAAGAAACTTTTTGAGGGGTTATATATTTATGATAAGTGGGATTTTGAAGATAAATACCCTGTTATTAAAATAAATTGGGGTGGAGATTTACGAAGTGAAGAGAAAGTTAATCATACTATTTATGAGCTTCTAAAAGAGAATCAAAAAAGATTAGATATAGAGTGTGAATTTAAAAATAATCCATCAAGTTGTTTTAGAGAACTCATTCATAAAGCTCATGAAAAATATCAAAAACCAGTGGTTATTTTAATAGATGAGTATGATAAACCAATTATTGATAATCTTGACCAAATGGAAGTGGCAAAAGTCAATCGTGAAATACTCAAAGGTCTCTATGTAATCATGAAAGATAACGACCGATACATCAAATTTGCTTTTTTGACAGGGGTTAGTAAATTTACCAAAGCGAGTATTTTTAGTGGACTTAATAATTTAGAAGATATATCTCTTACCCCTGAGTTTGGAACAGTTTGTGGATATACTCATAATGATATAGAGAGTTCGTTTTTACCCTATTTAGAGGGAGTTAATTTAAAAGAGTTAAAAAAATGGTATGATGGTTATAACTTTTTAAACGACAAAGTCTATAATCCTTTTGATATTTTACTATTTATTAAAAATCAATTGCTTTTCAAAAACTACTGGTTCAAAACAGGAACACCAAGCTTTTTAATTAAACTCTTTCAAACACAAAATTACAATTTAGCTAAATTTGAAAATCTAAAAGTATCTGAAGAGCTAATAGACAGTTTTGATATAGAAGATATTAGTTTAGAAACGGTTATGTTTCAAAGTGGTTATTTGACTATCAAAGAGCAGATAATAAGAAGAAATCGTATTCAATACATCTTAACTTTCCCTAACCTAGAGACCAAAATGAGTTTTAACAACTACTTGTTAAACTATTTTGTAAAGAAACCAATAGATAAACTTCCTATTCAAAATAGTTTAATAGACCTACTTGAAGTTGCAAATCTCAATGATTTAGAGCAGACCATAAAATCACTATTTGCGTCCATTGCCTATAACAACTTTACCAAAAATGATATAGATGAGTATGAGGGCTTTTATGCTAGTGTGATTTATGCCTATTTTGTAGGTTCAGGGTTTGATAAGGTGTTAGCCGAAGATGTTACCAATGATGGACGAATTGATTTGAGTGTCTTTATAGATGATAAAATCTATATTTTTGAGTTTAAAGTTGATAAAAAAGGGGCTTTGGAGCAGATAAAAAGCAAAGAGTATTTTAATAAATATCTCTCTAGTGGAAAAGAGATTTATATTGTTGGGGTGGAGTTTGATTCTAATAGTCGTAATGTTGTTGGGTATGAGTGGGAGAGGGTTTAGACCATTTATCCCTCCAAAACCCCCAACTTCCCATCTTTAGCAAACTCATAAAGAGTAGTCCAAATCTCATTAGCTCTTTTTGCATCAAATGACTCTCCACTTATTCTGTCGTAAAGCTTTCCCTTAGTTGATATAGATATTGTTATTCTTTTATGGGTATGTTTATCTATGGTATCTAAAATATTTTTTCCTATACATGACGTTCGCGTGTACTCTATAAAAACTTTTCGACTAGATAAATAATACTCTGGTCTGATAATTAAATCTATGGTTACACTTGTTGCTCTTGGTCTTCCTCTTCCGAAGGATTCCATATGTACTTGATATATAAATGTAAGAGTTGGACTATTGTCTAGCTCTTTTTGTGCAGGTTTTAAAACTCTCCTCTCTATATCTGCAATTCTTTTATATTTTGTTCCAAAAAAATCATTTAATGCATTCAGTGACATTGTTTTTCTTTTACCTATATGAGCGTCATATCCCTTTATTTTCTCTAATAGAGGTAATATCCGTATGCTGTGCTTACTTTTTAGAGACATCAAAACACTTGTATCTATATAGGTATAATTATTTTTTACCTCAACTATCAATTTTGCTATTTTTGAATAGAGGTCTATGGTAATAAAATTACTACCATAAGATATACTAATTTGAGGAATTAACACTATATATTTTTCCCACTCCTCTTTTTCATTAATAAATGTTATAGAGGTCTCTTGCATCATTTTTAAATTATTTCTTATCTCTTGCCTTGTCATCTCTGTATATTTAAGCATATCATTAAGGTCAATTTTCAGACTATCTAGCCTTAAATCAAAATTAAATTTATCTAAAATTGTTGCTAAATAAAAAACTGTTTTAATCGCATTTATATTATTTTTGTTGATAGTATTATCAATGAAATTGTTACTAATTTTTTGTAGAGGTTTCTTTTTTTGCTCTTCAAGCTCTTTTGCTTTTTTTTCGTTCCACTCTGCTAATGTCATGATATAGTTTCCTAGTTTATTTTAGTGACAAAAATATATTTTATAACCGTAGTGGAATATTAGTCATTTTTATATTAAAGTGACCTTTATCTACCTATGACTATAAAATAGTTTTTTGTCACTAAATTAAATTATTTAATGGACTAAATAGGTTATTTTTATACTTTAATAGGTTATTTTGTCACTAAAAGATTGATTTTTTTGCAAATTTTTAGCCTAACAGAACCTTCTTTAAACAGCTATATTTAGGGCTTTAAAGGAGTTTATAAATTATCATTTTAAAAAAGTTATTCACACCCCTATAACTACTCTTATAACTATCTTTATAATAATAGAAAGGAACAACAATAAAAAATAGGAAAAAATTATTGATATTTTCTAAAAATAACTAAAAGATAGGATGATTTTTACTCTATGCTATACAACCTAAGCCCAATATGATATAATCGAACCATGAAAAAGAATCTAAAAAAACTACCCATAGGCATTAGTACCTTTAGTAAAATAATTGATCAAGACTATCTCTACATTGACAAAACCAAAGAGGCTTATGAACTTATAACACATTATCAATACGCCTTTCTATCACGCCCACGCCGTTTTGGAAAGTCACTTTTTATTGATACACTTCAAGAGATATTTGAGGGGAACAGAAAACTTTTTAAGGGTTTGTATATTGATGATAAGTGGGATTTTGACGATAAATATCCTGTCATTAAAATAAGTTTTAGTGGAAGCAGGGACATAGAGGCATTAAAACAGAATATTTTTAGAAATATGAACGAAGCACAAGAAAAGTTAGGAATTGAGTGTAGTGAAAACTATAATTATGCTACCTGTTTTTCTGAATTAATCAAAAAGTCCTATGAGAAATATCAAAAACCTGTTGTTATCTTGGTAGATGAGTATGATAAAGCCATTTTAGACAATATTGACCAGATAGAAGTGGCTAAAGAGAGTCGTGAAGTGGTCAAGATACTCTATACACAGATTAAAGATAATGACCGATACATCAAATTTGCTTTTTTAACAGGGGTTAGTAAATTTACCAAGGCGAGTATTTTTAGTGGACTAAATAATTTAGAGGATATATCGCTCAATCCTGAATTTGGAACGGTTTGTGGATATACTCATAAGGATATAGAGACTACGTTTTTACCCTATTTAGAGGGAGTAGATTTAGAAGAGTTGCAAAAATGGTACAACGGTTATAACTTTTTAAATGACAAAGTTTATAACCCTTTTGATGTTTTACTCTTTATTAAAAATAGATTTCTTTTTGACAACTACTGGTTTAACACAGGAACACCAAGCTTTTTAATTAAACTCTTTAAAGCAAACAGTTATAACCTAGCAAAATTTGAAAATCTAAAAGTCGGAAAAGAGCTAATAGAGAGTTTTGATATAGAAGACATTAGCTTAGAGACAGTTATGTTTCAGAGTGGTTACTTGACCATTAAAGAGCAGATAATAAGAAGAAATCGTATTCAATACCTCTTAACTTTTCCTAACCTAGAGACAAAAATGAGCTTTAACAACTACCTCTTAAACTATTTTGTCAAAAGAGCAATAGATAAAATTCCTGTTCAAAATGATTTGGTAGACCTGCTTGAAGTTTCCAATCTTGATGATGTGGAGCAGACCATAAAATCACTCTTTGCCTCCATTGCCTATAACAACTTTACCAAAAATGATATAGATGAGTATGAGGGCTTTTATGCCAGTGTTATCTATGCCTATTTTGTAGGTGCAGGATTTGATAAGGTATTAGCCGAAGATGTCACTAATGATGGACGAATTGATTTAAGTGTATTTATTGACGATTATATCTATATTTTTGAGTTCAAAGTTGATAAAAAAGGGGCTTTGGAGCAGATAAAAGAGAAAGAGTATTTTAACAAATATCTCTCTAGTGGTAAAGAGATTTATATTGTTGGGGTGGAGTTTGATTCTAATAGTCGTAATGTTGTTGGGTATGATTGGGAGAAGGTTTAGACCATTTACCCCTCCAAAACCCCCAACTTCCCATCTTTTCCTTATGCGTAAGTGTAACTCCCTTTTCATATACCTTTTGACAAAGATGAACAATAGGCTTTATCCCTTTCCAAGTCATGGTTTTAGACCATTTAACTGCCTTCTTTATTGAATCTAAAATTTCTCCATTCCAATGCTCTTCTAATCTTCCCCAACATCTCTCAATAGCATTATATTTACAATGTTGTTTAGAGTAGGATAAAATATCTCTAATTATAACTGATGTTACGCAACTTTTTATAGTTCCCACCGAGGACGGGATGTCAATGAAATAAGGAATTAAGACTTGAAATTGAACCTACAAGATTTGATCTTATTTCAATGGCGTTGCCTAGGATGGATGGTAACAAGTAAAATATTTTAACGTCGAGTGGGATTTTTATCAAATTATAGCGAAAAACCACCTCCTTTAGGTGGTGGATGAAAGTGGTAGATTTTAAGAAAAAACTTTAATAACAAAATTAAACATTCTATAATTCTTTTTTCGCTACAATAACCCTATGTGAGGTACAGCATACCTACGAAAACCAAGTAGTCGCAGTCTTCACAAAAAACTTAGTCTAGGCAGGTCATGTCGGACTATAAAAGCTTCCTCAATATCCTAACATTAGTTGGGAGTTCTGAAGAATCCACCTTCTTTAGGGGGTGGAGTTGTCAATTTGTGATGGGTGTTATTGATGCGATGGCAATCGCACCCTACTCAACGGAGCAACCACATAACTAAACCGTATCCTCTCTTGCTCAATACGCAAAGCCTCTCCATAAACATTCTCTTTTAGGTTTTCAAATACCCTATACTCCTCTTGGGTCAAATTATCAAGTTCCCCCAAAAAACGTTTAGAAAGTGTCTCACTAACAGCCAAAAATTTAAACTTCTCAATAACCTCGTCACTCATCAACATCGACTTTATATGAGGGAAATAGCCTCTAATCTGTGAGAGTATGGCAAATCCATGAGTATCAATATCTCCCCAATAGAGTAACTCTTTGCTCTCTAACCACTTTACATTTTTAAGCGACTCAACCCCATATCCCAAACCAAAGATAACCATAGAATTTTTGATATTTGGAAAGCTCAATCCATTAATTTTGTTCTCGGTAATAAAAATTTTGTCACAACCAATATCTAACCCCATAAACTCATTTAGAGGCAAAGATATATCACTAAGCCCACCAATATATAACGCCTCATCTAAAATTCTAAACCGAATGGTTGGCAAATCATATTTTAAACCATAGCGTTTCTCAAACCCATTTTGAGCCAATCGTGTAGGCTCTTGGTCTAAGATGGCACAAAGTAGCGTGTCGAGTATCTTTTTGTGTTTCTCTATAAACTTGGTATCGACCCCCTCAATATCTAACTCTCTAATATAGAGATTTGGCATAGGATGAGTGATAAAATAGTCACAAACAACTAATAGTTGCTCCCAAACTTTATCATTCTCCATTAGAAATTGAGGTTTCTCTTTTAACAGAGGTTCTAAACATGGAAAAGCTTCTAAAGTTTTTTGAATTAACGCTGTATGCTTTTTAAACTCTCTTGTATTAGATAGCTGTTTTAGAAACTCATCTCTATCTAAAACTAAGATTTTAGGAATAGACTGCTCCCCCAAAGAGCGATAAGCTATGCTCTGAAACTCAATCTCAAAACTACTCTGTTTTAACTCCTCTATCCAGTCACGAATTTGCATGAAATTTTGTTCTATCTCTTTTTCTGATAGGTGTTTAAATTTGATAGATAGTTGAAACGTTTCGTTATTTAGATAGGCTTTCAGATGTTCGGCTCGGTTATAGGTGGTTTTTAGTTTTTTGGTGATATCTTTTGGGTGGATTAGTTTTAGTGGCATTTATGATTATCCAATTTCTTAATATAGTGATATTTTAGAGAGATAAGCTTAGATTTGGAAGTTGCTTTTGAATTTTTCATCTTAAAAAGATAAGAAAAAAAAGAATAATGTAGCTATAATTCTTTAAAAAATATTATAGGATAAGTAAGGATACAGATGAATCAAGATGAAAGAATAAACTTAGCAATTAACAGAGTTATTTCTGAACTTATGGAAAAGGTAATGGATAGAGTTTTGATTACAGACCCTTTTATTAAAGAGAACCATCAAGCTAATAAACCTCTATATTCAGCACTGGTCCCTGATGAGATATTTAAAGGTTCACATTTTGAAAGAAGATTTGTAACTCCATTTGGTGGTGTTTGGGAAAAATTGGCTAAAGAGGTAGCTCTTGAATATCATGGAAATTGTGAAAAAGGTGTAAATGTTTCTGGTTTGGTTGGAGCAGAGAGACTTCGCCGTATTCAAGAGGTTTTAAATCGACTAGAACATACTCCAAAAGGAGAAAAAAAGATTTTACCTCATTGGAATGAAGAGTTAACCTATATTTTAAGTGGTGCAGGAGAGCCTACACCGACTAATGTCATTTGTGATATTTTTATTGATAGTAAAAAAACAGGAAAAAAATATGCTTTTGAGATAAAAGCACCATTACCAAATAGCGACCAAATAAAAGTAAGCAAAGAGAAAATGTTTAAAT
>JALTGP010000089.1 GCA_027076905.1 Campylobacteraceae bacterium
TAGGGTGTCGAAAAACGGTACTTTTTACCGTTTTTTAGATTCTAGTTTTTGATAACAAAAATCTTACTTAAAGCACTATATATAGGTACTTTGTGAAAATTTTAAGTAATCCAAAAACAAGTAATCAAAAATATAGAAAAAATACTATATTTCGACACCCTACTCTCAATAGCATTATATTTACTGTGATATGGAGGATAGTAAACCAAACGAACCTTAATATGATATTTATCTGAAAATTCAGTCATTCTTTTTATAAATTGAGTCCGTCTTCCTGAACTATTTGGACCATTATCTAAATTAATAACCAGCTCTTCTATTCCCATATTATCGCCTAGATTCTCTTTCCACCAACTCTCTATACAGTCAGCTATAAAATCACTGGTCTCAAGTGAAGTGCCAAAAAAAAAGTTAAAAAACCTGTTAAAACATTCAGAATACCATAAGGAACTAATTTTGCTTTTGGATTCATATCATGGTCTTCTGCTTTCTTAGGCTCTATATCTCGGGACTTACCACCTCTTGAAAAGTCACCTATATTGAGTTTTGCTTTTGCATCTATAGAGATTCTCAATGATTTAGGGTTATTATCAGATTCTTTATTAACTCTCCATACATTTTCAAATATCTCATCAACCTCTTTGATTTTTTTTGCTGGTTTTGCTTTCAACACTCTCTTTAAATTGTATCCCAATCGATTTAAAATATTTCCTATTGTATTTTCACAAGGAAGCTCCTCGTCACTGTACCCTTTATCTTTAATCAATGCCTCTCGCATTGCTTTTGCTGTTATTCTTGTGTAGGTTAGACTCCCACTTTTCATTGATGGGTCGGCTTGGGTTTGAGGGTCTGCTAATGAGCGTACATCTTCACTTAATTTCTCTATTTTATTTTCTGTTCTTGTTCTGCCTGTATCTTTATATCTATTGATACACCTAATTCCTGTCTCTATCTCTTTCATTCCAACTTTCAGTGCTTCTCTTCCCCATCCCATTGCTCTTTCTGTCTTTCTTGTATTTCCTTGGAAGTAATCTAATGCTATTTGAGCTTGATACTCTCGTCGCTCATAGCCTTTTAATCTTTTAACAGCCTCTTTTATTAACTCTTTTTTTTCGTTATTTATCTTTTTCATCTTCTACTATTCTTTTAATTATTTTAAGACTTTATTATACTCAATTATATCTGTTTTTGGGTAAAATTGTTTTTGGAAGATTCCTAATTAACTATCTCCTGTAAAAATAAATCGTTTATTTTTTGTATACTCTTTAAACATTTCCAAGCTCTCCTCCGATGAATCTATACGAATAGTAGCAAAAACACCATCTTCTTCTTCCCATGTTTCA
>JALTGP010000090.1 GCA_027076905.1 Campylobacteraceae bacterium
AGCGTTTTTTTTAGATAATACTCCTCTAACACACTTTTCCCTACTCCTTGCAAATGTTTGAACACAGCTACTTCCATTTCATCCATTGTTGCATCTTTATATCGCTCTTCTACCATTCTTTTTAGAGTTTCTATCTGTTTATCTATCTCTGCGTATATTTTTTCTTTTGTTGGGTTATTATTTTTCATGAGTTAGACCTTCAACTTTTTTAGTATCTTTTGTATTATATAGTTTTTATTGTTAAATATTGTTTAATTTTTTTTACTGTGGGGGTTTAGGTTGCACTCTAATGGCTTTGTAGTCAGAAGCTACATTGCTATCTAACATTTTAATTGGCATTTGACAGCGTTTTGTATCATACTCCGAGATAAAGTAGTTTACTAAGGTAGCATTATAGATTCTCTCATCTGCTAGAACATTAAAGAGGTAACCGTTATACCATGTTTTTAACTTTTTTAGTAGTTGTTCTTTGTCGATACTCTCACAGATTCTAAAAATAGATTGTTCTAGTGAGGAGTTTACCTCTTCCCCAGTAAATCCTGCCATTGCATTAAAATTTTCATTGTAAGTGATATGTTTGACAATATTAAACCCAGAACTTAAACTATCAAGCGTAATGGGTGTAACCCCTGTAATAAACATCTTTTGTACTACACCACTTTGTGTTGCACCTTTTAAGACTTCATAAAAGCTTCGTACAAATCCACCTTTTCCTACTATTTCTAAAAAATCGTTCATATTGTAAGCTAAGATGGCGTTTGCGAATTGGTCGTATTCGTCTATGAGGAGGTAAATATGGTCATTTTGTGTTTTTTTAAAAAAGTACTCCATTAAAGATGTTGGATTGTCTATCTGTTTTAATTCATCTTTATACTCTTTAGGGTAACCATATTCTAAAAAATATCTTCCTAATGACATGCGTATTTTAAAACTAAACTGCTCAAATAGCCGTTCTCTATCTCCATCTATATCTATGCCAGAAAATTCAAAAAACAAAATACGAAAGCTATTTTTTAAAGGGGTAGAGTTAGCTCCTATGTAAGTATCATGAAACATTGCTTCAAACTCATCAGCAGAGTTTTCATCATAATAGTATTGCAAAGTGGAGAGAAAAAGAGACTTTCCAAAGCGTCTTGGGCGTAAAAAAATAACAAAATCATTATTAAGTTTTTCTAGTTTTTCTATATAGTCTGTTTTATCAATATAAAGGTAATTATTATTTATTTTTACTTTTCTAAAGTTGCTATTGCCATAGATTATCTTTTTCATTATTACTCTTTTTTTTGTTTTGATTATAGCGTAATTCTAGGAATGCTTTTGATTTTGTCAAGAATAGCATCTTGAAATAGTATAATAATTACCCCCTTTAATATCCACATCAAAACCACTCAAAACCTCGGTAAAACAGTCTCTTTGAGCTTTTATATACTCTTTTTCAATAAGTTCAAGCCAATGGATAGGCTCATCTTTGATAAAATCTCTTCTATCTCCTCTTATTTGTGTTCGGTGTTATCGAACCTACATATTTTCAATGTAGATATTAGGAATGATGAAAAATTCAAACAAGTTTGCTCCTGTAGGGTGTTTTCCCTGAAAACACCGTTTAATTAAATTTCATCTCTTTTTTGGGTTTGTGTTTGGTTTTGACGGTGTTTTCGTGGGAAAACACCCTACCGATTTTTAATGGTTCGGGTGTAAACACGCCGATTCCCAAAATTCAGATGGCATAATGGGAACCGATGGCTTTAGCCTCGCCATGTTTTTTATTTAATAGATGGTCGTTTCAAACTTTTTGACAAGCGTTTTAAAACTTGCCTCTTCTTTTTTTCTAAACGATTTAAACTGTCCATTTGGTTCGCTCTCGATGGCTTTGCTGTTTGGGTTGATGCGAACTTTTATTGGTTTTGCTGAAAAAAGAACATAGACCACGCTTTGTTCACTGGCACAACCTTTACACGCTTTGTAACACTCTATTTTTGGGTTAATAGTGAAATCTTTAAAATTAAAAACTCCCTTTTGGGCTTGGCTTGATTGGTACATGACAAAAGGTTGATGCTCTTCGATGCTCACAACGGTCAAATACCCACGGTTTCCAAGCGTGTCTATTTGAAAATCTAAAAGGTCTCCTTCGTTAAATCTTGGCGAACCTGTTACTTTAATGTCATTTGTAACGGTAGGTGTTGGAACATTTTTTAGGTTAAAAAACTCATTAATCGTTGTATATTTCAAGGCAATTTTTGATGTTGACAGATTGGGGTGATAGACTGGTTTATCTATTTTGTTACAATAATTTACAATCTCTTGCTCTATCTTCTGTTTTAAATTCATTAATTTAACATCTTTACTATTTTTATTTTCAAATTGCTTAGAAAAGCTGGTTGTAAACAATCCTCCATACGGAGTATCTAACGACTCTTCTATATCTTGTGATGCTGAAAAGACAATATAATCACCACTATTTATCTTGCTCTCTTGTGGTCGAAATGATTTGGTTTTCATCACATCAATTTTTATATTTGCTCCCATACTTTTAGGTTTGTTTTTGTCCCCAAAAGCTTTAAATGCTGTACCACTGTGACATGAATCCAACATCACCATCTTTTTTGCTTTAATTGCATTGAGATAGCCAAAAAGTGCATCATCCAAAAATAGCTTATTTGTTGTTCCATCACTCAAAACCAACGCTTCATCTTGGTCATCATTGGGGTTATCAAGTTTTTCATCTCCATTTTCATCTTTTACATGATACCCATGACCACTATAATAAAAAATAAAATTAGAATTTTTATCAAGAGCAGAATAGCTACTTAAAGATTGTTCCAAACGCATCGACTCTGCATCTTGAAGAACGGTTATATGAAATCCCCAACTTTTAAAAAGCTTTTCCATACGTAGTACATCTTTCTGTACCCCTCCAAGGTCATATTTTGTTCCTTTGTAGTCGCTCACCCCCACAATCAAAGCCTCTTTTCTCATGGCTGTTTGGTTGCTTACCTTTGTAGATAGACCTTTTGGTGTTGGCTCTGCAGAAGAACATCCCATTAGCAGTAGCATCATCATCATTGTTGTTGTTTGTAAATATCTCATTTTTTCTCCTTGTATTAGAATTTTTGTAAAACTCTTTGAAATCGGAGACTTTAGTCCCGAACAAAACGAGGCTAAAGCCATCGCTTCCTAGTTTTGCAAGATGTCTATTAATTCCTTAGGAATACGAATTTTTATAACCCACCAATAGCAAAACTGGTATCTCCATTTTGATAACTAATAGCCTCTTGTTTGTGTCCAAATTTCTCTTTTGAAAGTTTGGGTAGATATCGTTTAATATGTTTTATAAGGTCAGGTACAGTAATCTCATTTTCATAATATAAATCTTTTCTACCCATCGCATCAAGCAGAGTATAGGTAAAGATTCCATGTTTTTTATATCCATCTATCGCATTTTGTTTACTTGAAGCCCCTGCAATAATTGAAATTCCTATATTTCGTCCAAATCTTTTAA
Source organism: Campylobacteraceae bacterium (assembly GCA_027076905.1). Taxonomy (GTDB): domain Bacteria; phylum Campylobacterota; class Campylobacteria; order Campylobacterales; family Sulfurovaceae; genus UBA1140. The sequence continues at coordinate 3,500 of JALTGP010000090.1, forward strand.
TAGATGAAGTTATGTCTCCACTTGCCATGCTTCCACTCTCACAAGTATCAAGTAAAAGAACCGAGTTTGGAGCTTGAATATTACCTATTATCTCTATAAATTTATCTTGATTTATCGCTCTTTTTGTTATATCAGCATCATTTGGACAATCATAAGGAATAAAGTAATAATCCCCATCTCTATTATTGGTAATTCCATGACCTGAAACATACAAAACAAAAACATCATTCGCACCGATTTTTGGGGCTATCTGTGCCACCTTGGCTTGGATACTTTTTTGTGTCACTTGGCTATCTTTAAGAGCATAGGTATATATATGTTCAAATACAGGTTTTCCAATGGTTTGAAACTTTTGGCTCAACTCTTTGGCATCGTTATTTGGAAATGTTAGGTCAAGTGAATCATCTTGATAATCATTAATAGTAAGTGTCAAAAGGTGCAAGTTTGGTTTTCGTTCCATTTTTTTAGTATTTGTGATTGTAATAGTTGGGGTGTTAGAATATATCCCTTTTTTATCTGTCGCACCAAATCCAATGATGTGCGTTCCACTAGGAATCAAAAGATTTTGCTCCAAAATAGTACAGTTATCTATCTGCTTTTTTCGATGTCGATAGGCTTTAGTGTTGTTCATATAGGCTACTGTTTTCCCATCAATATAGAAGCTAAGGTTATCCACACCTCCACCCTCATCACAAACCTTAACGCCTATATCTTCACTCTCTGCGTTTATGCTGTGTGAATTGGTCAAAATTTCAACTCTTGGTGGTAATCCTGAACTCAAAAGAGTATCAATATCAATCCCCTCGGCATACGAGCCAATATCTTCGCCATTAATCGCTTTTGCTATAAGGTCTGGTCGGTAAAACTGTTTTCTAAATCGGCTTACATCTAA
>JALTGP010000091.1 GCA_027076905.1 Campylobacteraceae bacterium
CTTGGGTAGATTTATTATTTTACAATTCCTTATTAAATTGTAGCGTAAAACCACCTCTTTCAAGTGGTGGATATAAGCTACAAAATGATGACACGAAAACTAAATCTCTTAACGCAAAAAGTGGGATGGGAGGAGAAGACTAAATCTTCTTGACCCAACTCTCCATTGCACTATTTGCATCTGGATTTGGTGCTTCAAGAAAACTTACCACAAAACTATCAGATAGCTCTGCTACACCAATAGAGCGTGGTCGCACAGCGAGTACCTCTGCTTTTGGTAGTACTTTTCCAAAACAGCAGATGATATTTTTAGCATCTTTTATCTCAGGATTTATCTCACCTACCTCTAGGTTTGAGGTGTGTGTATAGTGGTCAAACTCTCCAATATAAATAGCAATAGGGTGTGCCTCTATTTTGCTCTTTAAATACGCTAATATCTCATCTACATTTTTACGTGTGGTCTCACTCTTTTCAATCTCTAGGGTAAATACTGGGTATTTCTCCATGACGGTTATCTGTTTCATTTTTTTCCTTATATTTTAATTACATTCCTGGGATTCTTGGAATTTTTCCAAGTTTGGAGTTTTTACAGTACCAACCCCATCCTTTTTTCATCCAGTGACCAATAATTGGTAGAGGTATCATCTTGCCACCATTATCATCTCTGTATACAAATGCCGCACCATCACCTGTATCCATCACACAGAGGATATTGAGATGCTCTATATAGCTCTGTTTGGATTTCACTCCTTGCATATGTTGAAAGATATTGTAGGCGATATTTTTTGCCATAACCTCTGCGACGTGTCCCTGTTTTGCTCTCCACTCTGGCCCCATCAATGAAGCAGAGTCTCCAATAGCATAGATACCCTCAAAGCCCTCTATCTCATTGTACTCATTGGTGATAACAAACTTGGCTTCACTAAGTGGTAGACCTGATGCTTGAATAACTGAGTGACCTGTTCCTGCTGAGATAAACATAATAAGGTCAGACTTTAGTTTGGTCCCATCTTCAAAGGTTACACCATCTGCGTGAAACTCTGTAATTTTTGAACCGACTTTTTTATTGATATTGGTCATGCCAAACATCTTATCCATCATCACAAGGGCTTTCTCTCCCATTTTTTGCCCTGGTTTCTCCATTGGTGCAAAAAAGGTAAGCTCAAATTTATCTCTTAACCCTTTTTTCTTAAGCATCGTATGAACATTAAAGAGTACCTCAAAAGCAGGTCCTCCACGAACAGCAGAGGTATCTTTTGGATTGCCTCCAAAGCCCATAGCGATTTTTCCTGAACCTTTTTCCATGAGGGCATCAAGACGTACTTTTAACTCCTCTGCCT
>JALTGP010000092.1 GCA_027076905.1 Campylobacteraceae bacterium
GATTAAAATAATATTTTTTCTGGGTCGGCATTTTGAAAGAATGAGCCCAGTACTGAGGAACATGGATTTTGAGTTTCTCATTCCAATCCAAATAAAAAAAATGCCCGCATTTACGAGCAAGTTCCTCAGACAAATTTATATAAATGTTTTCAGTATTCTGTATGAGAGTTATCTGAAAACCTTTTATATTAGAATTGGGATTTTGCGCCTTTATCCAATCCAAGATTTCAAAGGGTTTTAAGGGAATCTTATACGTATCCCACGCGGGATAGGGATTCCCTTCAAGAACCAGTTTAAATTTTATCATTTTTCATCTTCCTTGTAATATGAGAGAGGAAAGCCATCTACTTTCCATCTCTTCAAAAATTTTTCAGGAGAAAATTCCCACTCGAAAACATAAATATAATTTTTTCGAGATACACTGGGCAAGACGAATTGATTGGCCCAGAAAGTAGGAACGATGATTTGAATCTCAAGTCCGTTCTCGAAATACCCGCACTCGCGGGCTAAATCCTCCATATCCATAGGGATGGAAAATTTTAACTCTTTCTTTCTTTTTTCATTTTTTTTATCTTTATAGAAATTTCCAGCCTCAATATTCTGGGGCATAGCCACTGGATATTGAGATCTAATGAAATCTAGGACAAAAAATGGGGGGGTGGGAATCATATAAGGATCCCAAATGTCATCTTCCCACTTTCCAGATATGCTAATATTAAATTCCATTATTTCTCCTTTTCATAGGAAAGAGGAAATCCATCGGCTTCCCATTTTTTCAGGAAGCCTTCCTGATCGAATTCCCATGAAAAATAAACTTCTAGGTCTTTTTCTTCTTTCCCGTACTTCTTGAAAGATGGTTTTCTGAATGAATTCAGAAACAGGCGCGGAACTTTTATTTTTACAGCGTTCCCCACGTTTATTTCTTCAAAATGCCCGCATTTGCGAGCGAGCTCTTCAGAGATTGAAATTGATATATCGTATCCCATATGCTGCTCAACTTTCACGTCTTTAGCCAGGGCATTGGGATGCCCATGGTTTCGAACATAATCAAGAACAAAGAAGGGAGAGGTTTTTATCATTCGATTGTCCCATGCGGCCAACCTCGTTCCCTCGATAGAAATTCTAAATTTCATGAGAATAACTCCTAAAAATAAATAAAGCAGGCCGCGGGCGCCTGCTTCAAACCTACTTCTTATTTTTAATCATCATCGTTATCATCGTGATCGTCATCATTATCGTTATCATCGTCAATTTCATCGTTGTCATCGTCATCATCGTGATCATCATCGCTATCGTTATCCAAATCATCTTCTTTGGTTTCTTTTTTTTTATTATCTTCCAAATAACTGAGAGGAAATCCATCGGCTTCCCATTTTTTCAGGAAGCCTTCCTGATCGAATTCCCATGAAAAATAAACTTCTAGGTCTTTTTCTTCTTTCCCGTACTTCTTGAAAGATGGTTTTCTGAATGAATTCAGAAACAGGCGCGGAACTTTTATTTTTACAGCGTTCCCCACGTTTATTTCTTCAAAATGCCCGCATTTGCGAGCGAGCTCTTCAGAGATTGAAAAAGAATAATCCCGGGCACCCCGAGACATATTCACCTGATGGGCACTAATATTATGGAGTCCTTGCGATCTAACAAAATCAAGAACAAATATGGGAGAGGTTTGGATCTCATAAGAATCCCAGGCAGTTCCACCCTTGACTTCAACGTCAAATCTCATAATTAAATCTCCTAAAAAAATAAATAAAAACCACAATTAAAACTTAACACGCCGTAAACCAAACTACTTCAAACTTCGTGCCAAACATGGCATTACATTTGCACGTAATTAAGCTGTGGATATTGAATTATAAGGTTTTCAGAAATAATAATTTTTTTTAAAAAAGGAGATAAGGATGCAATTAAATCTGAAACAGGCCGCCAAGTTCGTGGGGCTTTCACGGACGGCAGTCTACAAAAGAATGAGGGCAGGCAAATTTCCATCTCCTTCAATGGAAATAGATATGGGGGATCTAACGCTTCGGTTTTGGGAGACCGAGCGTTTGCGCCCTTTAAAGAGGGAGGTGTTGAGAAGGAAAAAAGACGTCAACAGGCGTCAAGAAATAGAAATAGAAGAGGAAGAGGAATCAGGAAAAATTTCCCAGATTTGAGGATTTTGAGGAAATTTTTCACTAGAGGGGTTTACACCCTGCCAATATGACGCACTCATTGGTTTGCACCCTGTCAATATGACATGGTTGTAATAAAACCAGTGGTTTTAAATATGTCAATATGGCACGGTGTAAACCCTTTTTTTATATATCAAGAGGTTCTATTACATTATATATATAGAAAATCCGAAGGCGCAGGAAGAGAAAAAATCTCGTAAGTTATTCAGAAATATATATTTACAAGAAAAAGGTTTACGGGGTGTAAACTTTGGCACAGGGTTTGCTGTATATTCTCTGTAGTTTTGATGAAATTTTATGAAATTCTTGGATTTTTTTTAGGAGTTTAATTATGATGTGGAGATACAATTTTTCAGATCGAGACATCTTAGAGAAAAGGTATATTTGGGAGTCTGGTGGTTCAGATCTGATTCTCGAAGAGATTTGTTTCGATTTTGAACACATGGAATATGAAGCGAAAGCCGAACTCCATGTTTGGGAAGATGGAGAAGTGGTTGAGAAAAGGGACGTCAAGGTTTTCGGAAAATTTGAGCTGGCTGGACATTGCGACGATCTTGATCTTCCTAAAAATGAGCAGGAAATGAACGAAAATTTTGAGCTTGATGACTTTATTTTCCTTACGGAGGAAATAGAAGGCATTTAGGAAATTTAATCCCACTCCTTCGGGGGTGGGGATAGATTGTTTATCTATTTTAATTTTCTAATTTTTAGGAAGAATAATAAATTAGGGGGCATTGCGCCCCCGCTTTAGGAGATTTATTATTATGAATATAATGAAAAAAAAATTAACCCTTCGAATCGGGAATAAGGTATTCCTGCCTTATACCCATTGTGCCCAGGCCGATCAGCTTTCTAAGCTGGGGGCCAAATTTGAAATAATTTCCAATGAATTTTCATTAAGAGTGAGCCAAATCACCTCAGAAAAGAAGGAGAAATTAGAAGGGATGGGATATTATTTTCCTTCCTATTTCAGCAGAATATAATAATATAATCCATATTTGAACCATTTAAGCCCAGCAGGATCAATCCTGTTGGGCTTTTTTTATTTCTTCTTAGATGGTGATTCGAATTACCTGTAGCATTGTTCTCTGTCCTTCTGAATCTATATTATTATCTATATATAATGTATTAGCACCTATATATTTATATTCGAGACTAATATTAGAATCTTGATTACTTATACTTTTTTCTGCAAATAAAATATTCAGGGCTAAAGTATAATTTGCAACACCGCTGTAAGTATGTTTACTCGCTTTTGGTGTTGAATCTTTTGTAATTCTTCCTTGGGTATAATCTGCAGTATCGCTATAGCCCCCATTTAACTGCCCTATAATCAAATAAGATGATCGATCCATAAAAACAACATCATTCATATTAAGTAAATCGTTGTACCAACCTGCATCCCCAGCAGACCTTGAGAGTGAAACCCCCAATTCCAACATAAACACATCAATTCCCTTACCGCAAATTTGCCAATCGTTTGTAAGTGTTGCGGTTGCGGAATCTGTTTTAAGATAACCGATTCGTCTCCAATTTGCACCATTCCCGCTTGCAGCAAGGTATTCACCGCTTGCAGGTGCGGTGGCACTTAGCCGAACATCACTTGGAGCAAACGAAGCGCTGGAATTGGACAAATATATATGATATGCAGTCGCAGCAAGCGGGGCACTCCCTGCATCAGTACCATCAGCAGCAATTAAATTATCAGTCAGATCACACGTGATAGCGGTTGATAGCGAGACAATCTCACCATTGACAACCACAAAATCTCTCTCGTTATCAATCTTTTCAGCCTGAATCTGGGTGGTTGTATTGCGTGTCAATTTGTAATGTGCCAGAGTATTTGCATCAACCAAAGAATCCTGAAACACACTCATCATATGATTTACAGAGCCGTCTTTTATGTAGTCAGCCGAAAGCCGATCAGCGCCTGTGAGTGTTTGTAATGCGTCTCTCGCCTCTGTAGCCGTTCTAATATCAACAGTTTCAATCGTAAACCCTGTCATACCTGCCATTTTATTACCCTCCGCTTGGCTTCGTTGGCCAAACAACATTATTTACATCAACCACCTTTGGAAAATCTCTCAATTTCTGGCGATAGCTGAGCCATGTTTTTATTTCTGAATTACTTAATTTTGGGGTGATTGCGAGTCTTTTTTGTTCAATATCACGTTGTATTATATAATCGCTCTCGGCTAATT
>JALTGP010000093.1 GCA_027076905.1 Campylobacteraceae bacterium
TTGTTCGATTATCTCACTAAAGGTACTAATGCCGATGGGTAGTTTTTTTAGATTCTTTTTCATGGGTCTATTATATCAAATTGGGCTTAGGTTAATAGCAATACAAAAATAGTGTGATTGGTAGGAAAATAGCTTTAGGAGCTTTTTCAAAATTCTTTAATTATAAATATTTTTAATATGTTTATATTTAAAAATATTTTTTTTAAATAGGTCTAAAATATGAAATAATATATATTTATTAATTTATAATATTAATTTTTAAGTTAATAAAAAATTAAGTTTATATAAATTATTCTTCTGTTATTATCCATCATAGTAAAATATAATTAGTTTTAAATAAGATAATATATTAGGATATATAATGAAAAAGAAAAAAAAATATAATATGATTACAAAAAGTTTGGTAGTCTCTTCGCTACTTTTAGGTACAGAACTTCATGCTGTAAGTCAAATGAGTGGTGCCAATGCTTTTTTTCAAGGAAGCTATATTGAGGCTGGTCTTGGTTCGGATGGAGTTTATGGTAGTACAGGTATTCCCTCTGGATTTCACTCCCGTACAAATAGTAGTGCAGGATTGGGATTTGTATCGGATAGAGATAAAGATGGTTGGGAAGTTTTTGATGGTGACTTTTTTACTCCTGGCTCACCTGAAGAGGGGTGGTCTATTCAAATAGGTAGTTCGGTATGGCACAATAATAATACCTTGACTGCACAAATCCCTGGAGGACTCTCTCATTTACGCTCAGAGGGAAGTAAAGATTTGGTTGATTGGGATGGAGCTATTGGTGGTTTGAAAATTCATAAAATCTATAGTATTCAAAGAGAGGGACAGTTTCTCTTTTGTACGGTAACGTTTACCAATACAACAGCATCTGATATGAGTAATGTTTACTATATGAGAAATGTTGACCCCGATAATAGTGTTATGGTGAACAAGAGTTATCAAACAACAAATAGTATTGTTTCGCAAGGTGATAAAACTGGAATGGCTTCTGTGAAAGCAGTTGGTGGAACGGGTGCAACTTTGGTTCTTGTTGGATATGGAGACAATGCTCGTGTAACTCATGGAGGTTTTACCAACCGTAGTCCTTCGGCTGTATGGAGTGGTTCAGGATTAAACTCTTCAGGAACAGTTACTGCCGACCAAGCCATCTCTATGGCAATCAAATTTGATACAATTAAAGCAGGAGAGAGTTTAACCTTTCGTTGGAGTTATAACCTAGCAGATATTACTCCTCCAACTCTTGACCTTGATACAACAAAAGCAGGTGTGGGATACAGTAATAGTTATAAGGTAGGAAGTGTTGCCCCCATTGAGTTGTATTCAGATATCACATTGAATGATGACAGCAAGTTTTTACAAGAGTTGAGAATAGAGATTAAAAATAAACAGGTAGGAGATACTATTTTTGTTGATGGTGCATTGCCTTCTGGGATAACCATCGACTCAAAGAGTACAGATACGATGATACTTTTAAAAGGGTTGGTTGGAGTTGATGCCTATACTGAGGCGATTAAGCTTATTCATTTTAAAAATATAGATACCTCTACCTCTACAGAGTTACGATTAATAGCGTTTACTCCTTCTGATGAAGATTTTGTATATGGTGGAGAGGCTACTGCTGAGATTGATGTATGGAGAGATACAGATGGTGATGCTATTCATGATAAAGATGACCTTGATAGCGATGGTGATGGTATACTAGACTCTATTGAGGGGAGTGTAGACAGTGATGGAGATGGCATTGTAGACTCTAAAGATTTAGACTCAGATAACGATGGAATCCCTGACAATGTAGAGGCACAAACAACAGCAGGATATAAAGCACCTAGTGGCGTTGATGCCAACAGTGATGGGGTAGATGATGTTTATGCAGGTGGATTAACTCCTGTGAATAGTGATGGAGAAGATAAGGCAGATTATCTTGACGTAGATTCAGACAATGATGGAAAGAGTGATACGGTTGAGGCAGGTTATACTGTAGCTACTAGTACAATGGACAGTGATAATGATGGTATTTTAGATGCCTATGATGATGTGGTAGGTAGAGATGTAAATGATGACTTAGATAGTGGAATACTCTCCTTCCCTGATGAAGATAAAGGGGATGCCGATGATGAAGCAGAGCCTAATTATAGAGATATGGACAGTGATTATGTTAATCCTATCGTAAAAGAGGATACATCTGTAGGTTCAACAGGGGCTTATGTGGAGATAGATGTCTTGGCAAATGATAATAATGGTGATAACCCTATCAATCCAAAGAGTGTTACCTTAAGTGGTGCAAGGGAGAGTGATGTTACTGCTTTGATTGTAAAAGGTGAGGGGGCATGGAGTGTTAACAGTGAGACAGGAAAGATTACTTTTGTTCCTGAAGTTGGATTTTTAGGTGACCCAACACCTATAACCTATACAGTAGAAGATACTACAGGAAAAGTATCTGAGGCTATAACTGTTACTGTAAACTATGATTTAGATGGTGATGGTATTGCTGATAAAGATGACCTTGATAGCGATGGTGATGGTATTTTAAATAGCATTGAAGAGGCAGGAGATGAGAAGAGAGACAGTGATGGAGATGGCATTGTAGACTCTAAAGATTTAGACTCAGATAACGATGGAATCCCTGACAATGTAGAGGCACAAACAACAGCAGGATATAAAGCACCTAGTGGCGTTGATGCCAACAGTGATGGGGTAGATGATGTTTATGCAGGTGGATTAACTCCTGTGAATAGTGATGGAGAAGATAAGGCAGATTATCTTGACGTAGATTCAGACAATGATGGAAAGAGTGATACGGTTGAGGCAGGTTATACTGTAGCTACTAGTACAATGGACAGTGATAATGATGGTATTTTAGATGCCTATGATGATGTGGTAGGTAGAGATGTAAATGATGACTTAGATAGTGGAATACTCTCCTTCCCTGATGAAGATAAAGGGGATGCCGATGATGAAGCAGAGCCTAATTATAGAGATATGGACAGTGATTATGTTAATCCTATCGTAAAAGAGGATACATCTGTAGGTTCAACAGGGGCTTATGTGGAGATAGATGTCTTGGCAAATGATAATAATGGTGATAACCCTATCAATCCAAAGAGTGTTACCTTAAGTGGTGCAAGGGAGAGTGATGTTACTGCTTTGATTGTAAAAGGTGAGGGGGCATGGAGTGTTAACAGTGAGACAGGAAAGATTACTTTTGTTCCTGAAGTTGGATTTTTAGGTGACCCAACACCTATAACCTATACAGTAGAAGATACTACAGGAAAAGTATCTGAGGCTATAACTGTTACTGTAAACTATGATTTAGATGGTGATGGTACTCCTGATGTTACGGATACAGACGATGATAATGATGGTATCTTAGATACTGTTGAAGGGAGTATTGATAGTGATGGTGATGGACTGGTAAACTCTAAAGATTTAGACTCTGATAATGATGGAATCTATGATTCGATAGAGGTAGCAGGTGCGTTAAATGGTGGAGATACCGACGGAGATGGTGTTCCTGATACATTGGACTTGGATTCTGATAATGATGGGCTATCTGACCTCTTGGAGAGTGGACAAGATGTATCAGTAGTAGACACTAACAATGATGGTGTACTAGATAGTACAACAGATGCAGACCATGATGGGGTGATGGATGTAGCAGATGCTGATGATACAGATGCATCATCAGCTGGAAAAGTAACCCCACTTGATACCGATGGAGACTCTAAACCAGACTTCCAAGATGTGGATAGTGATAATGATGGAATGACAGATTTAACTGAGGTGGGTATCCCTACAGTAAATGATGCCAACAATGATGGAATGATAGATGGAGCTGTCGATGTTAATGGTATACCAACAACAGTTGCTTCAGTAACAGCACCTGTAAATACAGATGGTGATGCTGTTCCTAACTACCGAGATTTAGACTCAGACAATGATGGACTAACAGATATTATAGAGTCGGGTGGAACCGATGCAGATGCTGACGGACTCGATGACACACCAAATGCTACCTTTGTAGACCCAACAACTATTCCAGATGGAGATACTGATGGGACATTAGACCCATTGGAGCCAAACAACCCTAGTCTCTCAACACTGCTTGATGCCAATGGTGATGGAGTGATTGATGATACAACTGATACGGACAATGATGGTATCCCAAATGTAACCGATGAATCACCAGACGCATTTGCAACAAGCCTAGCAGTTGATTCAGATAATGATGGAATCCCTGATAGTATTGACCTAGATGACGATAACGATGGAATATTAGATAGCGTAGAAGAAGCAACAGCCTCTAATGACGGAGACAGTGATGGTGATAGAATACCAGATAGATTAGACTTAGATTCAGACAATGATGGAATCTTAGACATACTAGAGAGTGGACAAGATGTATCAGTAGTAGACACTAACAATGATGGTGTACTAGATAGTACAACAGATGCAGACCATGATGGTTTAATGGACAGTGCAGATGCAGATGATACAGATGCCTCATCAGAGGGAACAGTAAATCAAATAGATACAGATGGAGATGGAAAGCCAGACTTCCAAGATGTAGATAGTGATAATGATAGCTTAAGTGATATGGTAGAAGCAGGAGTTCCTACGGATAATGATGATGACAGTGATGGAATGATAGACGGAGCTGTTGATGCACATGGTATACCAACCGTAGTAGCATCTGTAACAACACCTATAGATACCGATAACGATACCGTACCAAACTATAGAGACCTAGACTCAGATAACGATGGACTAAATGATGTTGATGAAGTTGGTGGATTAGATGAAAACAAAGATGGAATTGCAGATGTAGAAGATAGTTTAGTAGATGGAACATCCCTTCCTGATGCTGATGAAAATAATATTCCTGATATATTAGAACCAAATAATACTACTATCCCCGTAGCAGTTGATATGAATGGTGATGGAATTATTGATGATGTAACTGATACCGATAAAGATGGAATTCCAGATGCAACAGATACTAGAGATACGGTATTTGGTACAGGTGTGGCAATTGATTCTGATGGAGATGGCATTGTTGATGACTTTGATATTGATGATGATAATGATGGGATTCCTGATGTAGTCGAAAACAGAGGTAATCTAAGTAGAGATACAGATGGTGATGGTATCATTGATTCACTTGACCTTGATACTGACAATGATGGTATCTTAGATATACTAGAAGCAGGTGGTGTTGATACAGATAATAACGGAATAGTAGATAATACAACCGATACTGATAAAGATGGATTGGCAGATGTTGTAGATGTAGCACCTGAAACAGCAAATAATCCAATGGATGAGAATAGTGGAAAAGGAACGACTCTGTTGTTGATACCAAATAGTGATAATGACAGTATCGATGATTTCCAAGATATAGACTCAGACAATGATGGACTTTCAGATTTATTAGAAGCAGGTGTAGCCGTAAGTAATGATTCAGATAATAATGGAATGATAGATGGAGATGTTAATAGAGATGGAATTCCAACCGTGACCACCTCTATTGCAAGACCATTGGACTCTGATTTAGATAACCTACCTGATTATAGAGAGTTACGAGTAGAGCCAAGTCCAACGGTAGCACCAGCAAGTCCAATGGTAGCACCACCAAGTCCAAGGGTAACACCACAAAGTCCAACGGTAGCACCACAAAGTCCAACGGTAGCACCACCAAGTCCAATGGTAACACTAAGTCCAACGGTAGCACCACAAGCTCCAACAGTAACACCAAGACCAACGGTAGCACCACAAGCTTCAACAGTAACACCAAGACCAACGGTAGCACCAAGACCAGTTATATATACAAGTTCAATTATAAATCAACCCCCTGTTGTAAACGAGGAGGATGTATTTGTAGATTCAATAGAGGTTGAGGTTGAGGTTGAGGTAGAGGATATAGAAGAGCCAAGAGATAGCACTCCAACAGAGGAGACACCACAGAGCGATGAAGAAGAGTTAATTGTTCTTAATAATGAAGAGATGATGATGGTTGGAGATATTGTAACAATCGATTTATTGGATAATGACAGTGGTGATATAGATATAAACTCTGTGGTATTGGGTGTATCAGAAGAGTTTAAACCCGAAGCCATATTGAGTGAAGATAAAAAGACGCTAACGGTAAAAGGTGAAGGTGTATGGAGTGTCGATGATGTAGGTATTTTAACCTTTACACCAGAAGAGGGCTTTGTCTCTAAACCAAGTGAGATTAACTATTTAGTATCAGATACATCAGGAGAGCAAACAGCCATAGCTAGTGTTTCTTTACATATCCAAGCCGTAGAGGGTGAGGTAATAGAAGAGGGGGAGCAGTGTCAAACATCTGATAATGTACCCGTTCTAGGTGGTATAAGTGCATTTTTAATTATGTTACTTACTGGGTTTATGGGTATCTTTCTTCTAAGAAAAAAAGAAAAGTAAATAATAAAATATAAGGAGAATAAAGTGAAAAAAATTATAAATAAAACAAAAGGGGCAATTGCCCCTCTGTTATTGATAGCAGTACTAAGTAATCAGGGATTTGCACAGAATAAGGTAGCAGATAGTAATCAAACTAAAGAGAGTAATATCACTAAATCAGTAGAGTGGTATGGAGGGTTAGGTTTTACCACAGCTCAAGCTCTTTGTGATAGTGGTTGTAAAGATATCACTTATGGACTACTCGGACGTGTAGGATATGACTTTAATGAGTATCTTGGTATAGAGGGAAGAGTGGTTAAAACCATGTGGAAGTATGAGCAACAAAAAATAGAGCATATGGGTCTATTTGTAAAGCCTATGTTTCCTGTAACTGAGGATATCAACATCTATGGACTTTTAGGATATGGAAAAGTAAAAACAGGCAATAAAATAGTGTTTGATGATACAGGTATTGCTTGGGGAATAGGATTAAATTATAACTTCGGAGATGATGAAGAGATAGAGAACAACAGTACTATCATTACGGAGACAAAAGGTAATGGTTTAGGTATTTTTATAGACTATGAGAGACTATTGCAAAAAAGTGATGCTCCTGACTTTGATGCTGTCTCTCTTGGGTTAACTTATGACTTTTAGATTTTAAAATATTTCTATTGCAAGAGATTATAAAACTCAATAGGAGCATCTACCTCGAAACTTATAAATTTATTTTTGTTTGGATGGTAGATTTTTAGGTATCGTGCATGAAGTCCTAGTTTGTCTCCTTTTTTACCATATCGTTCATCTCCTACTACAGCACAGCCCAACCATGATAGATGTGCTCGTATCTGATGTTGTCTTCCTGTCTCTAGACTTACTTCCAGTAGTGAACGTCTTTTTTCACTTTTTTGTAGCTCATAATGAGTGATGGCAGGTTTGGCAAATTTATGTTCCCCCACGTGCATTTTATACTCATTGTCATCAAGTCTTAATGGCTGATTTATTGTACCTTTTTGCTCTTTTGGTTTACCTTCTACAATGGCTAAATATATTTTTTCTGCTTCATTCCATTTTGCCATTATCTCTTCTCGATACTCTTTAGAAGTAGAAAAAAGTAAAACTCCAGAGGTATCTCTGTCTAGTCTATGTACAGGCCAAAGCTTTAGAGTATTTTTCCCACGAGATAGTTGGCTTCTTAAAATTGCCAATGCATGTTGTTTGTTCTCTTTATTGTTTCCTACAGAGAGAAGACCTGCAGGTTTATTTATGGCAATAATATTTTCATCTTGATAGAGTATATCTAAAGTTTTAATTGCACTTGGACTTTTTTGTCTTTTTTGAATGACCCCAACCTCGACTATATCTTCGATACTCAAAGGAAAATCATGTTTGGTTGTTACCTGACCATTGACAGCTACTGTTGCTGATTTTAGACGCTCTTTAACCTTTTTCTTTGACCAACCATTTAGAGTCAAAAAGAGGAAGTCTAGGAGTTTGTTGTCCTGTTTTACTTTAAACTTTTCTGCCATTATATTATCTTTCTACTTTTTTTGGAAGTATATCTTGTTTCAAATAAAAATCGTTGTGTGGCATAAAATTAATATATTTAATCTCCTATATTTTTAGGAATATATTTAAAGATAGTTTCATATAGTTTATTCACATTAATAGGTTTGTTGATATGGTCATTCATCCCATACTTTGCACTTTTTTCAATATCCTCTTTCATCGCATTAGCAGTAATAGCGATAATGGGTATTTCTTTATCCTCTTTTCTAATAATTATGGTAGCTTGATATCCATCCATGATTGGCATTTGAATATCCATTAAGATAAGTGAATACTTATCTTTTTCAAACATATCTACAGCTTCTTGCCCATTTGAGGCTATATCTAGCTTTATTTGTGAGTTTTCAAGTAGCCCTATGACAATCTCTTGATTTATCTCATTATCATCTACTAGAAGGATGGTATGACCCGCTAGTTTCTCGATACTCTGCTTTAGGTTAATATTTTTTGGTGCTTGACTTATAACTGTTATCTCTTCAATAGGCTCTTGAATCTCTTGAACCTCAATCTCAAATATAAATTTGCTCCCTTTTCCTGATTGGCTCTCTACCCATATTGTACCACCCATAAGTTCAACAAGTTGTTTTGAGATAACAAGCCCCAGTCCCGTACCACCAAAATTTCTAGTGGTACTTCCATCGGCTTGGGAAAATGCTTTGAATAGTTTTGTCTGCTCATACTCGCTCAGACCTATACCTGTATCTTTAATCTCAAACCTAAATCTATTATTTTTAACTTTTGATATAAAAAGAGAAACTTTACCATTATTTGTAAATTTTACAGCATTTCCTAAAAGATTTGTTAAAATTTGAGATATTCTAAGACTATCACCATTGAGTTTTTTAGGTACATCATTGGCATAGCTTATTGTAAAATCTAAACCTTTATTTTTAGCTTTAAAGATTATTGAGTCTATTGAACCATTAACCATTTTATCTACATTGAAGTCAATATTATCAATAATAAACTTACCTGATTCTATTTTTGAAAGGTCGAGGATATCATTAATAATTGCCAAAAGTCTATTTGCAGAATTGTCAATTTTTTCAATATAATTTCTCTGTTTATTATCTAAATTTGTCTGTAGGGTTAGGTAACTCATACCTACAATACCATTCATAGGTGTTCGTATTTCATGAGACATATTGGCTAAAAATTCAGATTTCAAGTTAGCATTATCTTCTGCTTTTATTTTTAATTCTTTTAGTCTGTTGTAGTCATTTTCAAGTTTGGATTGAAGTATATTGAATTTATTAACCAGTTTTCCTATTTCATCTTGTTTGTCACTCTGCATTTTTTTAGAAAAATCTGGACGTTTTTTTATTAAGTTATCCAAAGAGTGATAGACTTGGTTGAACCTACTTTTAATGGTATAGTGCATATAGATATATACAATAATAATAACAAATACACCTAATAGAGATAAAACCAATATAATATTGGATTGTCTAATGGTATCTTCTCTTGCTTCTTTAAAAGATTCTTGTACTCTTTTCTCTGAATCATATTTTTTCTTTTTGTAAATATCAATAATTTTATTTTTTGCCAATTGAATACTGTCCATAGTCTTTTTATCAGGAATATCATCCATAGCTTTTTTATAGTTAAAGGTCTGTTTTATAAAAAAATTCTCTAAGACTAATTTGTCTTTTTCGATATGTAAAATATTATTTTTGTTTTTTAATTTGTCTAAATTTTCTATAATTTTTATTTTAATAAGCATTGCTTTCTCAATAAAAAGGCTCTCTCCTGAAAAGAAAACGGTATCAAAATCATCATTCATTCTCTCAATAAGTCTTAGATTATCTTTATGAATAGAGGAGGTAATAGATGTTCTGTTTTCAAGTTGAATAAGTTCTTGTTTGTGGTTAATAGAGAAATGGGTACTAATAGCAATGTATATTCCAAAAAATATTAAAATAATAAAAAATATAATACGAAGTTTATTAAGAATAGTAAGATTAAACACAACAGTCAGCTCCCTATTTAGTAAGTTATAAAAACTATAATAGCATAGTTTATAAAAGAGAATTTTGGAGTAATTATTTTAAATAAGAAGATATACTAATTTATACTATTTGGTAACATTTAATCAATCCTAAATAAAATTTTTCCTGATAAATTGTTTTTTGCATAAGATATTATTTTTTTATCTTTCTTCATCTCTTTATTTA
This sequence comes from Campylobacteraceae bacterium, assembly GCA_027076905.1. Lineage (GTDB taxonomy): Bacteria > Campylobacterota > Campylobacteria > Campylobacterales > Sulfurovaceae > UBA1140. The sequence continues at coordinate 10,168 of JALTGP010000093.1, forward strand.
TTTCAGTGGTAGACAATCTTTTTGGGGGTCTTTTCTTATTAGATTTTATCCAATAGGCACGTAACTGTTTTGGAGTTTTTTTTATAAACTTATGATAAAACTCTTTATAGGAGTTTTTATTGTCTATGGGTTCAACTTTTATTCCTCGAATGTTATCAATTTTTTTTAAATATAAATCTATAATCTCACTTCTCTTTATATCGACCAGTTTATTTTCTTTAGAAATCATAATTATAATATCCGAAAGACCAAAACTTGTAAATATACTTAAGCAAAGAAAAACTTTCATAATCAGTACCCTCCCTTTTCTAGTTATAAAAAACTAATTTGAAATTATAACAATAGAGTTGGTAATAAATATGAAAAAACTTATAAAAATAGTTTAATCATAGATTAATATGTTACTTTTTATACATTTTTTATCTAAAATCTACTTATTAACACTATTAGTGTAATATTCCACCAATAAAACCCAAGGAAATACCATGCAAAAAGCAGAACTATTAGCACCAGCAGGAAACTTAGAAAAACTTAAAATCGCATTGGGCTATGGGGCTGATGCTGTTTATGGTGGGACGAGTACCTTCTCTTTACGTATTCGCTCAGGTAAAGAGTTTGATATGGAGTCTTACAATCAAGGCATAGAGTATGCACACTCTTTAGGCAAAAAGGTCTACACCACCATCAACAGTTTTCCTTTTAACGCACAACTTAAACTCTACGAAAAGCACATAGCAAAGATGGCCGAATTAAATCCTGATGCACTCATAGTCGCCAGTCCAGGGGTGGTCAAGATGGCACGGCGTATCGCTCCCAATATCCCTATCCATCTCTCAACTCAAGCCAATGTGATGAATGTACTCGATGCAGAGGTCTATTATGATATGGGTGTAGAGAGAATTATTGTGGCTCGTGAGATAAGCCTAAAAGATTGTGAAGCGATTAAAAAAGTTCTGCCCAAACTAGAGCTAGAGATTTTTGTACATGGTTCAATGTGTTTTGCCTACAGTGGACGCTGTTTGGTCTCAGCCTTACAAACAGGGCGTGTACCAAACAGAGGAAGTTGTGCCAATGATTGCCGTTTTCCTTATGATATCTATGCACACAACAGAGAGACAAATACCACCTTTAGACTCGATGAAGAGCCTGATATTGGAACATATATCATGAATGCAAAAGATATGAACATGGCTTCTCATGTTGATGAGATTTTAGCCTCTGGTGTGATTGATTCACTTAAAATCGAGGGGCGAACCAAATCTCCATACTATGCAGGAGTCGTAACCAAAGCCTATCGTCACGCCATAGATGACTTTTATGCAGGTGATTTTCAAGAAGAGAGATATCAAAAAGAGCTACACACCACACAAAACAGAGGTTTTTCAGATGCCTACTTAGTCTCAAAGCCATTTGAACGAAACAATACCCAATCACACAACTTCACCATTCAAGATGGAACACATCAAGTAGCAGGGTTGGTAAGTGAAGATGGAAAAACATGGCGATGTAAAGACAAAACCTCTGTTGGAGATAGCATCGAGATAGTATTACCTGTAGGAGTAACCATTGATGAGATGGAAAATGATGAGTGTAAAATAGAGAAAAAAGATGACTCTTTTTATATTACTTTCAAAAAGATAATATCCACCACAGGTAAAGAGTTTGAGTCTATCCATAGTGGAGATTTAAATGATATTATTTTGCCTACCCAGTTACCCAGCTATACTATTTTGAGACGTGGGATAGTGGAGGCTAGAGAGAGTAAGGGGATTTAGAGTTTTGATAGGGATGTTAATAAGAAGTGTTGATTTAAAATACAATTATAGTTTAATTTAAAAATAAAAATATCTAGTTGAAGTATTAATACAACTATAGTTGTACTTAGTATAAAAATAAGATAATTACGATATACTTTAAATTATACAATAAGGAGAACAGATGTTGCAATATAAACGACGAAACAGTACAAAAGTTTCAACATCAAAACAAATAAATATAGCTCTATCGACTCCTCTTTTAACCAAGACTATATCCCTTTTTATTTACGAATTTTTAATGAAACACCTAGTAGAGTTGTTGAGTCTTTTTTGGAACAGTATCAGATTTCTAAGAGTTCACTAGAGTCTATTTCTCAATCTTTGGAAGAAAATGGATTTAAAGTGAGAAAAATAAAATACTAAATATAAGATTGAAGTAGGAGAAAAATGTGAAATTAAAAAAATTAACATTAATAAATTATAGAAGTTTTGATAACTTCACTATAGATTTCAATGAAAATTTAACTGTTATTGTTGCTGAAAATGGTGTGGGGAAAACATCTGTATTGGATGCCGTAGCTGTGGCACTATCCCCCTTTGTAGGAGGATTTGATTCGGGAATTAATAAAGGTTTTAAACGAAGTGATGCACGACTTAGAATAGTTGATACTGATAGCAATACCATTGTGAAAGAGATGGAAAGTACTTACCCTGTTACGGTAACTACAGAAGCTT
>JALTGP010000094.1 GCA_027076905.1 Campylobacteraceae bacterium
TCGTGTTCCAGTTTCTGGTCTTATCGAAATGGTTCAGTGAATATAATGTTTTGGAACAGGGACTTTAGTCACACGTTCCCCACCATATCACCAGTATAATTTTTAATTTACCACCCTGTCTAAAAAAATTCTAATCAAGTTGGATAAACATCCTATCATTTTGCGTCTTCAGCAGTTCCACATCCCCACCACAGCCTTTCGCCCTCCTTTAATTTGATTTTTTTCAATATCACACTTGCAATTACTCAAAAACGTATGTATTAATAGATGTACTACTTTAACAATACATACGTCAAGGACGTTTTGCAAATGGCCAATAAACAACGGAAGTTAATTCTACAGACTATTGAAACAATGCTTGAGTTCCAGCTGAGAGGAGTGCGTCAAGCAATTGGCCGAGAAGAAGAGGATGACCGAGACTTTGTTGCACGACCACGAAGCAGAAAACGTAAGTCATTGGTTGTAATTTGCTCTGAGATACTTACTGAGCGCAAACATGCTGTGCATGTCGATGAATTGGTAGAGATCCTCAGAGATGAGTATGGGCGGGTAACAGATCGGGATTCTTTGTCCAGTGCTCTGGCTAAAAAATCAAATCAGGGTATATTGGTTCACCGCAGTGCACCTGCCACGTTCGAGGCAATAGAATAGCTATGCTTGAAATAGATGACGTTCTGGGTCGGATGCAGGTCACTCGAGCTGATCACCTTCCGGTAATTGCAGCTTATTGTCGGCGTGTTAATCTGATCGACATAATCGACCGTGTCGTACCCACAGAGATGGAAGTTAGTGTTGGCACTATTATTCAGGGCATGGTTCTTGATACACTATCAGGCCGGAGCCCCATTTACAGGCTTACCAGTTTTTTTGAGCATCAAGACACAGAGCTCTTGCTTGGAAAAAAGGTCGACCCTACATCATTTAATGATACAACCGTTGCCAGGGCAATGGATGCTGTATTTGATGTTGGAGCTGAAAAAGTATTCAGTGCAGTGGCTTTCAAGCGGTGAATGTCAAGGAAGTTGTCGCTTTTTTATTCGTTTACTTGTTTAATCTCCACCTCCTTTTCTTTGGCAGGTTTCCCTGGATTAAGATAGACTACTTCTTCTGCTTTCCAGTTTCTGGTACTTCCTGACCATCGCTCAGGTCTTTTAGATTTTGCTCTCTCATATATCTGTTTTACGATTCTTCAACACACGTTCCCTACCTAAACTAAAGGCTTGAGATTATTTTTTGATATTCGCCCAAGCAAATCATTTTCATACAGGCACAATGCAGTCAAGTAGCGGTGCTGAGTATCTGTGAGAGGTGAAGAAAATCTGCATATACTGC
>JALTGP010000095.1 GCA_027076905.1 Campylobacteraceae bacterium
ACAACTTAAACAGAGCAAGTAACACAAGAAAGAGGTGTAGTATGATACACACAATACAGTGTGTACTGTATAGTAAACACAACTTAAACAGAGCAAGTAACACAAGAAAGAGGTGCAGTATGATACACACAATACAGTGTGTACTCTATAGTAAACACAACTTAAACAGAGCAAGTAACACAAGAAAGAGGTGCAGTATGATACAAACAATACAGTGTGTACTGTATAGTAAACACAACTTAAACAGAGCAAGTAACACAAGAAAGAGGTGCATTACGATACAGACAATACAGTGTGTACTGTATAGTAAACACAACTTAAACAGAGCAAGTAACACAAGAAAGAGGTGCAGTATGATACAAACAATACAATATATACTGTATAGTAAACACAACTTAAACAGAGCAAGTAACACAAGATAGAGGTGCAGTATGATACAGACAATACAGTGTGTACTCTATAGTAAACACAACTTAAACAGAGCAAGTAACACAAGAAAGAGGTGTAGTATGATACAAACAATACAGTGTGTACTGTATAGTAAACACAACTTAAACAGAGCAAGTAACACAAGAAGGAGGTGATACAGACAATACAATGTGTACTGTATAGTAAACACAACTTAAACAGAGCAAGTAACACAAGAAAGAGATGCAGTATGATACAAACAATACAGTGTGTACTGTATAGTAAACACAACTTAAACAGAGCCAGTAACACAAGAAAGAGGTGCAGTTTGACACAGACAATACAGTGTGTACTGTATAGTAAACACAGCTTAAACACAGCAAGTAACACAAGAAAGAGGTGCAGTATGATACAAACAATACAGTGTGTACTGTATAGTAAACACAACTTAAACACAGCAAGTAACACAAGAAAGAGGTGCAGTATGATACAAACAATACAGTGTGTACTGTATAGTAAACACAACTTAAACAGAGCAAGTAACACAAGAAAGAGGTGCAGTATGATACAGACAATACAGTGTGTACTGTATAGTAAACACAACTTAAACACAGCAAGTAACACAAGAAAGAGGTGCAGTATGATACAAACAATACAGTGTGTACTGTATAGTAAACACAACTTAAACACAGCAAGTAACACAAGAAAGAGGTGCAGTATGATACAAACAATACAGTGTGTACTGTATAGTAAACACAACTTAAACAGAGCAAGTAACACAAGAAAGAGGTGCAGTATGATACAGACAATACAGTGTGTACTGTATAGTAAACACAACTTAAACACAGCAAGTAACACAAGAAAGAGGTGCAGTATGATACAAACAATACAGTGTGTACTGTATAGTAAACACAACTTAAACAC
>JALTGP010000096.1 GCA_027076905.1 Campylobacteraceae bacterium
TAAAATAGTCTTGAATGTTTAAATCACAACTCCCCACCACAAACATCTTGTTAGGCTGTCTTGTTCCTTGACTCAACCAAAAAAATTGAGCCACGGTTACCACCTCATTTGTAGACGCATTTCTAAAAGTTGCCAACAGAACAGAGTAGTGTCTGGTATCTCTAAGTGAGACGGCTTTTGAGCTTCCCATCCCCTCATCAATCGTGTTTTTGTACTCTCCAACAATATAAGAGTAGAGCGTTCTCTCCTTTGAAGCCGAACCTGCGGCCTTGTTATAGGTAATCTTCTGATGAGGGACAAGCAAGGTGGTAATTGCATCCACCACCGTTGATTTACCCGAACCTATATCTCCTGTGAGCAGTCCATTTTCTCCATTTATATTTAGCTTATAAATCTTTTTATTAAATGTTCCCCAGTTATAAAGCTCCATTCTCTCTAGGCGAAAGCCTGTTAGTTTACTCATTTCTCTACCTCATACTCGACCAATCTCTTATCAAACTCATCCATCCATTGTGCATCTACAAAAGATTTTATGACCCGTTTAATCTCATAGTTATCACTGTTTTTAAGCTTTTTCAAAAACCCTAAATCTACCACTTTTTTAATCGTTCCCTCTATCTCTTTGACCTGTTTGACCTCATTAAAACTCTCACCCAAAAAGAGTTCAAACATCTCAACAATCTCCTCTTTGCTAATAATAGCCCTGCTATCATCGCTCTGCATATCAAATTGTGTTAGTCGTTTACGAAGTAAAACAATAAGCAGACTGACCTTATAACTAAGTGTTCGTTTTCTTAGCAAGACAGGAAAATCTTCTTCCATCTCCAAGTTTTGAAGATAGGCATACCCCTCTGATTCATCAAAAATCACCTCAACCCCTAAAGGTTTCAGATAGTCACTAATAGAGGCATAAGCGTTCTCTAACTCTAGCCACAGTTTGGGGTGGTCATTTTTATATAGGACTCCGTTGAAGAGTTTTATGATGGTTTTAGAGGTCTCTTTTTGTAGGTTCATGGTATTTACTTCTTGTTAACATTATTTAATATTGACATTTTAAGGAGATAAGCTTAGATTTGGTTGTTTTTGGAAAAAAATTACCCCCGAACAAACACAACCCTATCCATCAAAACTCTCTTCTTATTCCCCTCTTCATCCTCAATCAAAATTGTATCACGAGACGTTTCCAAATAAGCGTTGTTCATGTTTTGAGCCAGTTTTAGATAGACAATCAGTTCAGAAACCCCTTTTCTAATAGGGAAAAAATCATTAAGCTCTTCTAGTGTAAATTGGCTCTTTTGTTGTAGCATCTTTTTGATATTTTGTTTTAAAA
>JALTGP010000097.1 GCA_027076905.1 Campylobacteraceae bacterium
TTTTTCCCTCTTTTTTGCTTTAACATGAGTCTCAAAATCTCTTAATTTATAATACAAAATAAGAGAGGCAATAATCCCAATAGGCATAAGTCTGTAAACCCCTTCAAGCCCCCACCATGAAACGGCCACCGTGACCAAAAGTGGTCCAATGGTACGAGCAAACTCTCCACCAACCATGTAGTAACTCATCCCTGTACCTGTTCTATCTCCTGATGCCATTTTTATCATGGTTGGCGATGGTATATGAAAAAGTGCTGAGGAGATACCTGCTACTACTAACAGTATAATAAGCATGGTATAAGAGGGGGCAAGTCCAATCAGACTCATACTAATAGCAGTAATAGCAGGAGTTAAAATTACAAAATATTTAACATCCCTCTTCTCTGCGACGAGTCCAAGTAGTGGATTAAAAAGTGCAGGAATCCGTCTAATCACATCAAGCAATGCTACCATAGAGAGACTAAGCCCTAGTTTCTCTATAATAAGTGGCAGAAGTGGAGCTAAAAATGCTGAAAAAACATCATGTGCAAAATGAGCAAATGATATGATTAACACTTTTGTTTTTATAAATTGGTTATTCATATTTCTCTTTTTTTATATTTTTATGCAAAAATATTTTTAACTTTATCTATCATGCTTTTTTTCTTAACTTTTGGCTCTTCTGCTGGACTATAATAGTCATCAGGAAGCTTGTTTTTAGGTGTTCCATCGACATTAATTACAAAAAGTTCAGGGTGAATAAGATTTCTAAGTTCTCGTCTTACCACCATATTGGTTGTCATCAAACTCATAGAACAGCCATGACAAGCACCAACTAGTTCTATATAAATAATACTATCTTTCACACCTAAAAGCGTAATCCCTCCACCATGAGAACTCACATAAACACTCACTTGTGGAAGAGAATTTTTAACAGCATGGTAAAGCTCTTCATCTGAAAATGGTATCATAATCTATCCTTTTTATAATATAATGTAGGATTATATTAATTATTTGCATGAATTATATATCAACCTTGCTTAAATAAGATTAAAATAGTCCTATTTGTAGTTAACGCCCCTTTCAATTTAAAATATCGTAAATCTAAAATGCAAAAAGCCTAAAATCTCTTCTATATCTTTTACTACATTTTCCATTATCTCACCCTCTCTCGTTCCTGCAAAAAGTCGTGCCATAATGTATCCATTCATCAGTCCAATAGTTACTTAACTTTCGCACCAAAACAACACAGAAATATTTGCTAAAGCCCCTCAGTAATAGGCATATATAGTGGTTAGCTCATTGCCCTTGACAGTAGAAAATATTTATGAGATGAAGTATCTATATAAA
>JALTGP010000098.1 GCA_027076905.1 Campylobacteraceae bacterium
AGTAATACTTTTTGATAGATGGAGAGTTTCCACTTACTCCATAGTATTCAAAGTGTCCTCTTAGTTTAGCTTGTAGTGTTTTCCACCACTCTTTTGTAGGGAGTAAGTTACGTATCTGTTTTAACCAGATGTTCAACTCTTTTATTTTGGCTCTAAATTTCTTCATTGCTGTTTTTCGCCCTACTTTAAAGTTTCCCTTTCTTGTCTTATCACAGAAATGTGTAAAACCTAAAAAGTCAAATGTATTGGCTTTACGATTTTGAGTTTTAGAGTTTCCTCTCTCAAATCTACCAAAGCTAAAAACTTTTGTTTTATCTGGATGTAGTGTTAGGTCATATTTATTAAATCTATTTTCCAATGCTCTTCTTATTTTATCAGCGTCTACTTTGTATTGAACCAAGCAAACATAATCATCAGCATAACGAACAAGTTCACAGTAGCCTCTGATATGTGTTTTTACTGTTATTTTAAACCAAGTATCTAAAACATAATGCAAAAATATATTAGCTAATAGTGGACTTAGGATACTTCCTTGAGGAGTACCTACATCTGTTTTTACAAGTAGATTATTATCAATGTATCCTGTTTTTAGAAATCTTTTTATTAAAAATATAAGACTACTGTCTTTTACTCTAATAGTTAGAAACTCTATTAACATATCGTGATTTACATTGTCAAAGAAACCTTTGATGTCTGCTTCTACGATATGATTTACAGGTTTAGTCATTATAATCGTATCTATTTGGTTAAGTGCTTGGTGGGTATTCTTTTTAGGTCTAAAACCGTATGAACACTCTAAGAAATCCATCTCATATATACTTTGCAATATTCTTGTTATACCACTCTCGACTATCTTATTTTCAATAGTTGAGATACCTAATGGTCTTGTTTCACCATTACCTTTAGGGATATATACTCTTTTTGCAGGAAGTGGTCTAAAAGATTTATTCTTAAGTTTCTTCACTAACTTTATTAGATTTTCATCCAAATTACTATTATATTCTTGCCAACTAATTTTATCTATTCCTACTGCCTTGTTTCTAGCAAGGTTGTTGTAGCAATCTTTTAAGAACTCTACATTTAGATGATGAGCTAGGCTCTCAAACTGGAATGTTGCATTCTTTTTAGCACACTTTGATATAGAAGACAATTTAGATAAAGTATTCTTCAACTCTGTGTCTGACATTATTAAATTTACCTCCTTTCGTTAAATTGCTAATCCCTTTGAGTGGTCTGTTTCAACCTCAATAGGCATTACCCTATTTACACCTCTACTATGGATTAGTCCGACTACCTTAGTAAATTACTCTCTAACCTCTTCGGCT
>JALTGP010000099.1 GCA_027076905.1 Campylobacteraceae bacterium
CAGTAGTACATCAAATGATAGGTGGACTTCGTGCCTCTATGGGCTATTGTGGTTCAAAAGATATCAAGACATTTTGGGAAAAGGCTGAGTTTGTAGAGATTACAAGTGCAGGGCTTAGTGAGAGTCACGTGCATGATGTTACGATAACTAAAGAGTCACCGAATTATCATGCGTAGAGTTAAATGGAGAGAGTTATTTCTTTCCATTTATATGTTTAAACTCATCAGTAACAAGAACTTTTTTGATATTAAAATTACAACTTGTATTCTCATCTGGAGCAGATACATTATATGTTATATATGCAACACCTGTGCCATTATAACAAGTTCTTGCATCAAAATCATTGCTACTAATATGAAAGTTAATACTACATTTAGTAGCTTCAATTTGATTTACAAAATTTGCATTTCTATACCACTCTGGTGCATTTTCATGATGAATTTTAAATGTTATATTTTGAGGATGGACGGTTCCTTTTTTTATAATAAATCCTTCTTCTGGAATAGAAATTAATCCTCTTCCTCTTAGTGTATGTTTTATCACCTCACCAATTCGTGTATCTTTACCTTCTCCTGTATCATTTTCATCTTTTGGAATATATGGTTGATACCCATTTAAGTTAACCCAAATAAGAGCATCTTTACCTGTTAGGTGATAATCGTACTTATACGAGACAACAACTGTACCTTGGTCATCAAGCTGATAGCTTTCTGAATCTGTGCTACCTATCCACTCACGTCCATCATCTTGACACTGGTCTTGGTAGTAGTTGTGTCCAACAGCGTAGTAGAGTTTATCTCTAGTTTTACCAAAATAATCATCTTGGATTACGAGTTCATTAAAGGATTCTCCAGCTTCAATATCCCATTTCCCCATCGCTTCATAATTTTTACCTGCACCAAAAACAACCAGTTTATCGGTATTTGCACCTTCGGCATTGACATACTTGAAGACATCAGACCTAGAAGATCTATTGTCCTCAAAATTGGTGGTATTCACCACGTCATCACCTAGTGCATCTATGACCCCATTGGCACTGTTATTGGAAATATCATCTCGACCATAAAAGAGTCTTTTTGTATCGTTGGTCTCTACTCCTGAAGACTCTTTTCCATCTACTGCATATCCAACTATTGCCCCAAGAGATATATAGGGGCGTGTATTTACTCTATTTCCATACTCATCAGTTGCAGAAATAGCAAATTTCTCTTCATATTTAGCTCGGGCTTCATCTTGACTCGTACTTACATAAGAGATAGAGATGGCAGATGGTGGACCTGACATTACTCTGACATTGATGATGGTTGATAGTTTTTTTGTCTCTTTATTAATATCTATAAATTCAACTGTTGCTTTAAGAGGAACTATACCTGAAAGTTTTTTAGATTTGATAATAAATGAGGTGCTGTTCTCATTTTTGAGTGTTAACTCATTGACTAATTTTTTATTAGTAGTATTATATATTTGAGCAATTAATGAGTTCTCTGTCTGTATATGAATTTTTGTAAAGTTTACATCATTATTTTTTACAATATCCCCTTTTTTATCTTTAAGAGTAATAGTGAATCTTTTTTGTAGTTTTGGAATTCCCATACTAAAATCATCATTATCTGTGTTTAAACTCAATTTATAATCTATAGGAATATAGATATTATCTGATATTTCAAAGTTAATATTGATAGGTTGGATAATTTTTCTATCATCTTCATTTATAAATATGAGATTAGCTTTAATTGATTTTACATCAATATTTGAAATATTTTTTGGACCTATATAGTTAAAGGTTGCACGTCCTGCTTCATTTGTAGTAGCTGTTGATGTTATAAATGTTCCTAAGTAGTTTGGTATATTACTGATTTTTACAGTTTTTCCCGCTACACCTACTCTCATACTATCTATTAAATCAATTGAAATGTTTTTCTCCTCATTTGCTTTTATTACTGTGATAGAGGTGGCATTTTGAAAGCTATATACTTCGAAAGCTTTAACTTCTTCTACCTGTACATTTTCATCTAGTTCTAAAGATTTTCTAATAGTAATTTTAAGTGTTTCATTAAGCTCTGTATCTCCATCCTTAAAACTAACTTTTAGGGTTGTAGATTTGTTATTAACTCTATCAAGACTCTCTGGTGCTGTATATTCAAATATGGCACGACCAGCATCATTTGTAACTGTTGAAGAGCTACTAATATCACCAAATTCACTTGGTATAGTTGTAATATATACAGTTTTACCTGACTCTCCAATTCCTAAACTGTTTACTATATCAATAGAGATATTTTTGCTTTCACCAGCATTTTTAACTACAACAGAACTTGGATTTTTAAATTGATAATTTTTTGGTGTTACTTTGGAGGCTTCAAATTTTAAATTAATATCTGTAGAGATTGTGGATAGACCTTCTCCTTGAACAATGGTTAGAGTGAGGGTTTTATTATGCACCCGAGATAAATTTTTAATAGATGTAAATTTGAAATTAGCAAATCCATTTGTATCAGTAGTTACGGATAGGTTTTCAATCTCTCCATATCTAACATCATATGTTAAAATTCTTACCTCTTCTCCTGATACACCTCTTGACTCTTTATCAATAAGTTGAACTCTGAAGTTATAACTCGCTTCAGCCTCTTTAATAGTAAGGGGAAGAGGAGTATTGAAAAAGCTATAGGTGTTAGGCTTTGTTGAATTATTACTATTGGGGCTGATATTCATCTCTTCTGATTGATAGGTTAGTTTGTTGCTCTTGTCTTCTAGTGTCAAAATTTTTGAACTACTAATATTATAAGATTGAGGAGTACACTCTTTGTTAAATTCAATCAAAGCAGTGACATATTGTTGTTGAAAACTTTCAGAAAAATGGATATTTTTGGGGGTCATTGAGACCTCTTTTATATTACAAGGGGTAACCTCTACTGATAAATCTTCTAAATTAACATCAACTTTTTTATCATAGTTGTTTTTGACTAAAAAATCAATACTTAAAAGATTTCTTTCTTGGTCAAAAATACTCTGTTTTGTCTCTATTTTAAGTTTATCATTACTCGAAGATGCTAAGGTGTTTGATTCCCCACCACAGGAGATTACCATAAATGCCATAATAAACATTAGGCTAATTTTTATCAAATACTGTTTTAAATTCATTTCTATTTTCCTTAATATAAATAGTTTATTCCAAATACAAATCCACTAATATCGTTGACACGACTAATATCAGAGATTGAGTATCTATATCCAAATTCAAAATCAATTTCTTGAATTACATTCCATGTAATACCTGCTTGACCACCATAAATAAACCCATCTGTTGCTTGATTAATCTCATTGGTGTAGTTGACCCAACCCACATGTGCCCCTATGTAGGGTTTGAAAATAATGTTATCGGTTTCGTAGAGACTAGACCATACAAATCTATCAAACTGTAACATGCTCTTCAAATATGATTGTCCTTTTTTATCAAAATAGTGTGCTGAGATGGTAGTTCTCCATTTTTCATTTTTAGCTCCTAGTCTAAAGCCAAACTCTACACCTTTTTGTTTTGTACTCTTTTCAATTATGGAGGTTGATTTTATCGTGCTGTATCCTGCTTCAATTCCTAGAAACCTCTCAGAAGAGAATGAATCTTTTGCATAAATTGAGCCACTCAGTAAGATGGTTATTAATAATAACTTATTAAACATAATTTACAATCCTTATATATAAAATTATTTTATATAAAACTTATTTTTTAATTAAGCTTCTTTAATTCGTTCAAATAGTACACTTATTAAAATTATATATAACTTAATATTTTGTAAGCTGTATAATCTAATTTTTTTAATAATTTTATATTTATTTTAACTTGACAATCATTTTGATATAATATCGTCTAATAAATAATAAAATTTAAAAGGTTTTTTATGCAATCAAATTTTAGTACCTTGGATTGGGCTGTATTTTTCTCATATTTTTTAGTACTGATATTAACAACGGTAGTATTGAGTCAAAACAAAATTAAAACTTCACGTGACTACTTCACAGGAGGCAATGCTATGCCTATGTTTGCTGTAGCCATTTCTGTTCTTGCCACGTCACAATCTGCTGCCACTTTTCTAGGAGGTCCAGAGTACTCTTTTGGCAAAGATTTAACCTTTTTAGGGTTTTATGCTTCTGCTTTTTTAGCTGTATTATTTGTGGCAAAGGTACTGATTCCAAGGTTTTATGCCATTAATGCTATTACGGTATATGAGTACCTAGAACATCGCTATGGTGGAAACTCAAAACAGTATGCAGGAGTCATGTTTTTAGTGGGTCGTCTTTTTGCTAGTGGGGCAAGACTCTATATTGGTGCATTGGCAATCTCTATGATACTCTTTTCAGATATATCTGCTTTACATATTGCTATCTCTATTATCATTTTGATGATAGGGGCATTGGCCTATACCTATTTTGGTGGAGTGAAATCTGTAATATTTTCGGATATTATTCAAGCTGTTACCTATATAGGAGCAGGGTTGGCAGTGCTTATTTATCTTTATTATAGTATGCAGGTAGACTTCTCAACACTTATGGCAACACTTAATGAGAATGATAAGCTCAAAGTAGTAGATTTTTCATTTAGTGGAGGATTTACCATCTGGACACTCCTTACAGGTTGGTTTTTACTCAATATCGCAGCCTATGGGCTTGACCAAGATATGACCCAACGGGTACTGACTTGTAAGAATAAAGATGAGGGGTCAAAATCGCTTATCTATTCCATTATCTTCACCATACCTGTGGCACTGCTCTTTATGTTGATAGGTCTTCTACTATATATTTTCTATATGCACCCAGAGCTTTCAGGATTCAAAGCTGTTTGTGTTGACCAGCAGTTCAATGGTCAAAAGGTAACAATATTTATGCTCTATATCTTAAATGAGATGCCAGAGGGACTACGAGGATTGGTAACTGTTGGAGCAATTGCTGCTGCTCTCTCCTCAACTAACTCAGTACTCTCAGCCATGGCTTCTGTAGCTGTAGAGGATATCTACCGTCCGTGGTTGGCAAAAGAGGGAAGAGATGAGGTACATTTCTTAAAAGTTAGCCGTATCATGGTTATCACCTTTGCCATTTTACTCTGTGGAATGGCAATGATAAGCTTCTATTGGCAACAATTTACAGAGCTTCCACTTCTTAGCTTTGCTTTGGGTGTGATGGCATTTGCATATGCTTCACTTTTGGGGGTCTATGGTGCAGCTATCTTTACCAATAGAGGAACAGATAAGACCGTACTATGGGCATTAATAGGTGGTTTTCTGACTGTATTTATCTTACAACCCTATGTGATAGGAAATATTTTTAATATCAAAGTAGATTTTGCTATTCAGATAGTGATAGGAACTTTAATTTCATTTGGAATTATGATGATTCAAAAAGTGGAAAGATAATGTATTTAGGTCTAATGTCAGGTACCTCACTTGATGGGATAGATATCGCTTTATGTCAGATAGATGAGGGTGGGTGTAAATCTCTTATTTATGAGGAGTATCCTCTGCCTGATGGTATCAAAGAGAAGACGTTAGAGATGATAAATGGTGCGACGACCATTGCCAAAGTTGGAGAGTTAGATTGTCTGATTGCAGAGGGGTATGCCACGGCTGTTAATTTTTTTTTAGAGAAGCATGATATAGATAAAAATGAGATAATTGCCATTGGTTCTCATGGTCAGACGCTTTGGCATCAGCCAAATGCAGAAATTCCTTTTTCGATGCAGTTGGGAAATCCTAGTCTGTTAGCTGTACGCACAGGGATAGATGTGGTGGCAGATTTTAGGTCAAAAGATGTGGCTCTAGGAGGGCAGGGTGCTCCCTTTGCACCTGTATTTCATAAAGAGATATTTTCTCATATTAGTAGGTGTGCGGTAGTCAATATAGGGGGGATGGCAAATATTAGTGTTTTTTCTCCGACAACTATTGGATATGATAGTGGTTGTGGTAATGTTCTGATGGATATGTGGATATCTGAGTGTAAAAATATCGGCTATGACAAAGATGGAGCGTGGGCATCTGGTGGTAATGTTAATCATGTTTTATTAAATAATATGTTAGAAGATAAGTACTTTAGATTAAATTATCCTAAAAGTACTGGTAGAGAGTATTTTAATAAGAGTTTTTTAAGAAAATATTTAGCACCATGTGATAAAATATCAAATATAGATATACAAGCAACACTTTTAGCCTTGACAGTAGTCTCTATTGCCAATGAGATAGAACGATTTGATATAGGAACAGTACTTGTATGTGGTGGTGGTGCTAAAAACTCATATTTGATGCAACAGCTTAAAGAGGCATTGCCTTTGGTAGAGGTTGCTGTAACAGATGACTATGGCGTAAGAGTAGATGAGATGGAAGCAATGATATTCGCATGGTTTGCGTTCAAGCGATTGAGAAGTGAAAAAATAGAGTTGAAAACCGTAACGGGTGCAACTGATAATATGATTTTAGGTGGAATATATGCAAAAGATTGAAGCGTGGGTAGAGAGTTTAGGTTATTCTAATTATAGATTGGAGGTGGTGAGTGCTGATGCGAGTTATCGTAAATATTATCGTCTGATTTTGGAGGATGAGAAGACGTTTATTGTTATGGACTCCTCAATACAAGTGGAGAGTATTTATCCATTTATTGATGTGAGTGTGCGTCTTTTGAAATCAAATGTTCAAATCCCACGTGTTTACTCTCAAAATCTACAAGATGGGTATCTTCTATTGGAAGATTTGGGAAATACACATCTCATAGATATATTAAATGAGATGAGTTATAAACTGGTTTATATGAAATCTATTTCAGAGATTCTAAAGATGCAAAAAACAGATACAACAGGATTAGAACTCTATGATGAAAAGTTTCTTAATTTTGAGATGGGTCTAATGGAGGATTGGTTTTTAGAAAAACATCATAATATATATTTGTCAAAAGAAGAGAAACAGAGTTTAAACGCTATTTTAGAACTGGTAAAAGATGAGGTACTCTCTCAACCTCAAGGTTACTTCGTTCATCGTGACTTCCATTCACGAAACATTATGTTTGCTGGTCGTGGTAAAATTTGGGTAATAGATTATCAAGATGCTAGAATTGGTGCTTTGACATATGATTTGGTTTCACTTTTAAAAGATGTCTATATTAAATTTGATATTAAATTTAGTAGAGCAAAAATGCTGGAGCTTGTTTTGGAGTTTAAACTTTTAAAAGGTAAAGAGCTTACTCATATTAGTGATGAACAACTCATCCGATGGTTTGACTTTACAGGGCTTCAGCGTCATATTAAGATTTTGGGGATTTTTGCACGATTAAAACTTAGAGATAATAAACCTGCCTATATAAAGGATATTCCCATGACGTTGATATATATTCATGAAATGATAGAACTTTATCCCGAACTTGAACCTTTGAAGAGAATTTTAGATAAGATTAGTTAAAAATATAACATTTTAAGGGGAAATATGACGGCAATGATATTGGCTGCGGGTTTAGGAACCCGTATGCGACCACTAACAAATCATACACCAAAACCACTACTAGAGGTAGGAGGAAAGCCTCTTATTGTATGGCACATAGAACAGCTTAAATTTAATGGATTTTCTACTATAATTATCAATGTTGCTTATTTGGGAGATAAGATTATACAGTATCTAGGAGATGGCTCTGATTATGGTGTAAAACTTATCTTTTCTGATGAACAAAATGAGGGAGCATTGGAGACAGCAGGTGGAATTCTTAAAGCTTTAGGACATTTAAGCGAGACTTTTTTGGTGGTTAATGGTGATATATGGACAGACTTTAGTTATAACTCAAATTTTAAATTAGAAAAAGAGGTATTGGCTCATCTAATTTTAATAGACAACCCTACCCATAATCCAAAAGGTGATTTTCTTTTAACAAATAGCCAAAAAAGATATACCTTTTCAGGGATTGGATACTACTCTAAAAAGATGTTTAAAAATTTGAACTATGGAAAACAACCATTGGCTCCATTGCTTTTTAAAGCAGTTGAGAATGAACAGCTGAGTACGGAGTATTATGCGGGAGAGTGGTATGATATTGGTACGCCACAAAGGTTAGAGTTTTTAAATAAAAAAATTATAAGCTGAATTTTGATGCGTTATTTTTTTTTACCCTTGTTTTTTTTACACCTATTTTTTCCTTTTTCTCTATTTGGGGGTACTTTAGAGATAGGAGAGAGAGACTCCTATTGGGTTCTTCCTTATTGTGAGTATGCTCCTATTGATAATATGAATGATACACCAAAGGAACTTTCTCATACTGTTTGGATAAGAGATAAGAAAGAGTTAGAACTTAACCCCAAAAATAGAGGATTTTGGATAAAAGTAAAAGTTACAAATCAAGATGAAATAGAAAAAAAGCTTTTTTTTATTTCAAAGAGAAACTATGTTTACTTTATGGAGTATTATATTGTTAATAAAAATAAAATAATAGAGAATATTCAGTTTGAAAATGAATCAATAGATAAAGATAACGCTTATAATGGGTTGCACCGAATTTTTCCTTTGATATTAAAAGAGAATGAAGAGGTAGAGATTTTTTTCAAAGTTCAAAGTTTTAATGTGGGATTGGTCTCTTTTAATTTAGTGACACGAGACTATATGACCAAATTCTATCAAGATTATAGTTTTTTTAAGGGTTTATACTTTGGTATCATGATTGTAATGATGCTATATAATTTGGTTTTGTATCTATTTTTTAAATTCTTCTCTTATCTTTATTATGTGTTGTATGTCGCCTTCTTCTCTCTCTATTCACTTAGCTATTCAGGATACCTGCATCATTATACAAATTTAAGTACCACCTCTATTGAGGTATTGTTCTCTGTAGGGTATGTAGGTTTTTTAATTTTTGTTGGTTCATTTGCAAAGGAGCTGTTTTTTTCAGGTAAAGGGAATGGTTTTATAACACGTTGGATAAAATATATTCAAATCTATCTTTTAGCAATGTTAATATTTAAAGTTATTTTTATATATCAAAATAGTTTTCTCTCTATAGAGTTTGTTATTATGCTTCAAAATATGATATTACCTCTTTATTATATATTAATTTTATATTTTTTATATGAAGTCTCACAAAAGAGTAATAATAATTTAGCATTGTGGTATTTGGTATCTTGGATTGTTATTGGGGTGATAGGGTTTTTACAGTTGGCTGCGTTTCATAACATTCTCTCTTTGGAGAATGGTTTTGACCATCTTTTTGAGGGAACTATGGCGTTTGAAACACTACTTTTCTCTGTTCTTTTATCTCTTAGAATTAAAGACATAAAAAGAGAGAAAGATGAAAAAGAGAAGCTTTTAATTCAGCAAAATAAACTGGCATCTATGGGAGAGATGATTGTTAGTATTGCCCATCAATGGAGACAACCACTTGCTGAGATAAATGGTGTTGTGATGAATTTAGATATAGATTATCAAAATAAAAAATTAGATAATGAGAGGTTACAATCACACCTATTGGATATAGAGAACACGACACAGCACCTCTCCTCTACCATGAATGATTTTATGGATTTCTTTAATCATAAAAAAGAGGTTAACCACTTCTCTATTTTTGAACTGTTTGAACATGCTATTAAACTAGTACAGATGTCATCCAGAGAAAAAGTGGAAATAGTGTATAATATGCAGAGTGATATTAAGATGTTTGGTTATCGGTCTGAATTGATACAGGTATTGCTCATAAGTATTAATAACTCTATGGATGCATTTATAACCAGTAAAACTAAAAAACCAAAAATAGAGTTAAGTGCCATTAGAAAAGAGGATTATGTCTATTTTACCATAGAGGATAATGGTGGAGGGATACCTGCTAATATTTTAGATAAAATATACGAGCCATACTTTACTTCAAAACCTAAAACCCAAGGGACAGGATTGGGACTTTATATTATGAAAATAATTATAGAAAAGAGTATGCTTGGAGAACTCTCGTTGAAAAATAGTGAAGAGGGAGTTGTTTGTTATTTTAAGATTGTAAATCTTATTTCAAGTGAAAAAATATTGGTTTAATATTTAAAACTAATGCTATTTGTACAAAAATATTATTTTATCACTCTTAAATCACAATGTTATGGCACAATGTATCGAAATTACAATGAACTTAGGGAAAAATTTGAATATATTAAAGAAAATTAACGTTTTATTTGTTGAGGACGAGCAGTCTATTTTGGAAAAATATAGTCCATTTTTAGAAACTTATTGTAAAACACTTTATACAGCAAAAGATGGTGTAGAGGCGTATGAAATTTATAAAGAAAAAAATCCAAATGTTATCTTAATGGATTTGTATATGCCTAGATGTACAGGTGTAGAGTTGGCACGAAAGATTCGAGAAGAGGATAGCAGTGTCGTCTTTATTGCCTTGAGTGCACACTCTGATAGGGACACCTTGCTTGATATTGTTGATTTACATTTTTCGAGTTATTTAACCAAGCCTGTTAATCGAGTAGAGCTGTTGGGTGCTTTAACAAAATCAGCAGAGAGAATAAACTCACATATGATTGTGGTCTTACCTCTTAATTACTCTTGGGACACTAAAAGTCGAACACTTTTCAATGGAGATATCCAAATTCCACTTACCAAAAGAGAGCAAAAACTTTTTGAACTTTTAGTGGAGAAAGAGGGTGCAGCTTGTGGTGATGCAGAGATTTTATATCATGTATGGGAGAATGAGTTTGATAAACATGTTACCAATACTTCTATTAGAACATTAATTAAAAATCTACGAAAAAAGATTCCAAAAGAGTTAATTAAAAATCAGTATGGTGTTGGATATAAAATAGACTGGTAAATTTTATTATTTCACAATTATTGTACGTTTTTCACACATTTACCCTACTTTTTTTTGAGACTATCTATCTAAAATAAATAAATAATTATAAACAATAAAAGGGAAAAAATATTATGAAGATAGAAAATAGGGTTAAGCAATATTTTTGTACCAAAGTAATAGGAGCTTAAGATGAAACAGCTATCTATACTTTATGTTGATTTTGAAACTGAGGAGAGAGTATATTACTCCTCTCTTTTTAAGAGTTGTCTACAGGATGTAAGTGTTGTCAAAGATGGAGATGACGCGTATCAGTTTTATCTGGAGTTCAAACCTGATATTATCGTATTAGAACCATTGGTTCCAAATGGATTAGCCTTGGTAAAAAAAATTCGTCAAAATGATTATCAGACGATTTTATGTGCCATAACAAATGATACCAGTACTTCACTGCTTCAAGAGATTGTTGAACTCTTTTTTATTGCCTATCTCCATAAGCCTGTATCTAGTAAAGAGTTAATGGGTACAATGGTCAAGATAAAAAGAACATTAGAAAAAGAGGAGAAGGTTAAATTGTCCAAAGATGCCTATTGGGATAAAAAGGCAAAAATGCTATATATTAACAATAGATATATTATTTTGACCAAAAGAGAGACAAAGCTTTTTGAGCTACTTGTTACGAATAGATGCCAGTTTTGTTCTGATGATGATATATTTTTCTACGTTTGGGGGGATGAACTTGATAAGAGTGTTGGACTCTCCTCTATTCGTACTTTGATTAAAAACTTACGTAAAAAACTCCCCAATGGATTTATCAAAAATAGGTATAGTTTGGGTTATAAAATTAATCCCTAATCTCTTCTAGATATTTGGCAACAGCATCTTCATTATTTGAAAAACTTGAAATAATAGATGCTTGTTCTTTTACGCTATCCAAGGCATTGGATACTGCAACAGAAGTTCCTGCGAGTTTAAACATCTCTATATCATTTAATCCATCACCAAAAACAGTGGTATTTTTAAATGAGACATCAAGGTAATCACAGATAATTTTTAGACCATTTGCTTTATCTCCTAAGGGATGAAGAATGGTCAAAAAATAGCAGTTCATGTAGTTCTCGGGAGATAGTTTTATCTCTAAACTGTTTCCAAAAACTTTTTTTAACTGCTCACATAGTGGACGAAGTTTCTCCTCTTCATCCATATAAACTATTTTTAGCGTCTCTTTTGCACCTTTAATTCTGTTCATATATTTTATTCTAGGGTCATGGCTATAGCTTTTGTCAATTAAGGAGGATTGGAAATGTCCCATAGAAGGGGGTAGGGCAAACGTCTCTGCTAGTGTTTTATGGTCATCTAAAGAGATAACAAATGGGAATAGGTTAAACTTCTCTCCTTCATTAATAATAGTATCACTTATCTCTTTTCCTAAAACTTTAACATCAATAAGCTTTTTATCTGAGTCCACAATCATTGCTCCATCTAGTAAAATTAGAGGTACATCTAGTCTAAGACCTTTTAGAAACTCTTGGCTTTTATTAAATCCTCTTGCTGTGGCAATAGTCAGAAGGCTATTTTGTGCTTTCTTATTCCAAATCTCTTTAGAAAAAGGGCTAATGGTTTGATTACTATGTAAAAAAGTATGGTCTAAATCGGTTACGTATAATTGTTTCACTATTACTCTTCTTTTTTATGCAATTATAGTAGAATTTATGTTATGAATATATTGACCCAAATAGTTCTATTGATGTTGACAGTAGAACTTATCGAAACACACCTACATAAAGCCGATACCTTAGGGTTGATGATTAATCGACTCTATGGCTATTATCAAAAATCGGTTTTTCTCTTTTTTTTGGTACATCCCTCTTTCTACTTTGTTATTTTTGTGAGTATCTATCTGAATCTATTAAATTTTTATATGATTGCCATCTTTCTCCTCAAAGGGTTGGATATTTTTTTTAAGATAGAGTTGATGAGGCAACGCTTTATCTATAGAGACATGGAACCCGACTTGGAGATGATGATGCAACTAAAGATGTCACCACTTGTTACTTTTTTGAGTAGTTTAATCTATCTCCCTCTCTTGGCAATGGCACTTTTTAGCTAATTCTAATCCAAAATTAAAATAAAAGTGATTATAATGTCAGAACTTCAGTACTACACAACCCCATATAGCTTTTAAGAGGACCTATGAGCGAACAAAAAAAACAAAATAAAAAGAAAAACAGTCACAATAGAACACATGTCCCTGTCGATGGATATAAAGTTGAGACATTACAATCAGAACCATTAGAGAAACTTATCGAGATAGCCCTTAAAGTTAAAGTAGAAAATCCAAATGAGTTCAAAAGAAAAGATTTAATATTTGAGATTCTAAAATCACAAGTATCCCAAGGTGGTTTCATCTTGTTTACAGGTATTTTAGAGGTAATGAATGATGGATATGGATTTTTACGCTCAGAAGATGGTAACTTTGCCAACTCTAGTAATGACACTTATGTCAGTAGCACCCAAATTAGAAGATTTGCCCTTAGAAATGGTGATATTGTCACGGGTCAAGTACGACAACCCAAGGAGCAAGAGAAGTACTATGCACTTCTGAAGATAGAGGCGATAAACTATCTTCCACCAGAGGAGTCAAAAAAGAGACCACTCTTTGATAATCTTACTCCGCTCTATGCCGTTGAGCAGTTAAAACTAGAGTACCATCCTATGCATCTAACAGGTCGTGTACTTGACCTATTTTCTCCTATTGGAAAAGGGCAAAGAGCATTGGTGGTAGCTCCTCCTAGAACAGGTAAAACCGAGCTACTTAAAGAATTGGCACATGGTATCACCCATAACTCTCCTGATGTATCACTGATGGTACTGCTTGTCGATGAGCGACCAGAAGAGGTTACCGATATGCAACGAAGTGTGGCAGGTGAAGTTTATAGCTCTACCTTTGACCTTCCTGCTCAAAACCATGTACGAACAGCTGAGATGGTCATCGAAAAAGCAAAAAGACGGGTAGAGAGTGGAAGAGATGTTGTTATCTTGCTTGACTCCATTACACGACTTGCACGTGCCTATAATACTGTAACACCAAGCTCAGGAAAAGTTCTTTCTGGTGGGGTAGATGCCAATGCACTACACAAACCAAAACGATTTTTTGGTGCAGCTAGAAATATCGAAGAGGGTGGCTCTTTGACCATTATAGCTACAGCCTTAATTGACACAGGAAGCCGTATGGATGAGGTTATTTTCGAAGAGTTTAAAGGTACAGGTAACTCCGAAGTTGTCCTAAACCGTTATGTTTCTGAGAGAAGAATCTACCCTGCGATTGATGTGACCAAATCGGGAACTAGAAAAGAGGAACTGATGGTAGATGCATTAACCTTGCAAAAAGTATGGGCGATTAGAAATGCGATGCAGAACATGGAAGATGTAGAGGGGCTTAAGTTCCTCTTCTCTAAAATGACCAAAACCAAAAGCAATGAAGAGTTCTTGGCCATAATGAACGACTCATAAATTTTATAATAACGAAGCGAATAGATGAAAATTGGTGTATTCGATTCGGGTGCAGGAGGGCTTTCGGTTGTTAAAAGCCTTCTTGAACACAATCTTTTTGATGAGATAATCTACTACGGAGACACCGCACGTGTTCCTTATGGTCCCAAAGACAAAAATACCATTATCCGTTATTCCCTCGAAGCCCTAGAATTCTTTAATAACTTTGATATAGATTTATTGATTACAGCATGTAATACTGTCTCTGCCTACGCCCTAGAGGAGATGAATGCACAGAGTCACTATCCTGTTTTGGGAGTAATAGAGGCTGGAGTGATGGCAGTTGAAAATAGCTTTATTCGTAAAGATGATGCCATTTTGATTATTGCAACCCGTGCTACGATTAATTCCAAGCGTTATGAGAAGAGACTAAAGGAGTTGGGCTACCATAATATTGTCGCACTTCAAACAGGACTTTTTGTACCACTAGTAGAGGAGGGGATATTTGGCGGGGAGATATTGGACTCCACCATGAGGTACTATTTTAGAGATATTACTGAACCCAAAGCGATTATCTTGGGGTGTACCCATTTCCCACTTATTGCTAAATCTTTACAGAGCTATTTTAGCAATGAGACCATACTTGTCCACTCAGGAGAGGCAATTTTGGAGTATTTGGAGGCACACTATAACCTATTTCCTAAGAGTAAAGAGACCGAGTTGAAAATATTTGCATCTGATAATGTGGTAGGGTTACGAAAAATTGCAGATGATTGGCTGTAATTATTAAATTACTAAACTCTTCAACAGTTATGTTATAATTTACCATGATTTTACGTTACTTTTATATTTTGATTTTTTTATTAGTATCGGTATATGGGGAGTTTCAATCTAAAGAGATAGACAGATATCATCAGCAGATATCTCACTGGTTAATTAACTCTAGTAATGCGATTGATGACTATTTTATAGACTATAACAGTACAAAAACAAGTAATACCTTTGCTGAACTAAAGACCTCTTTTGCTGTTGAAAATACGCAAGATATAGATTATGGTATTCGTTTGAAATTACGTTTAGATTTACCAAAGATAGAAAAAGAGTTCCGTCTGATTTTTGAAGATGCTGATAGTGATGACCAGCTTTATGATGGAACTGTATTGAACAATGACTACCACTTAGAGGATAGAGAGTATTATCTTCGTGTAGACTATCTGAAATTTATTAAAAAAAAGCTACATCTTCGAGGAGGTCCTGGGATTCGATTTAGAAAATCAACACTACATCCTTATATTAATATAAAATCAAAATATTACCAATATGATACTAAAGAGTCAAAAATGATTATCTCTGATAGGTTTAGAGTTTATATTGATGGGGATTATGAGAATATTTTATCAACTTATAGATTTTTACAACTCGATGAGTCCATCTACTTTACCTTTACCAATACATTGCGTTATCGAAGTTGGAATGAGGTTCAAAAAATTGCGACCCATTTGACATTTACTAAATCTATTGCAGAAGAGAAGGAAAGCTCAGTGGGATTATCTTTTATTAATGATTTAAATAACTTAAGCATATACTCACGATATTATCAATTTCATGTCAGTTATAGGGATAGACTCTATAAAGATTGGATGTATTATGAAATTAGACCTTCTATTCTAAGAAGAGGTGAGAATGGTTTTGACCCAACATTTCGCTTGATGCTTAATGTTGGGATGAAGTTTCATGTAATGGACGTGATAGAAGATTAGTTAATATTGGTATATACCGATTGGACATCTTCGTCCTCTTCTAGTCTCTCTATTAGTACTTCGACCTCTTCTAGTTGCTCATCACTTAGTTCAATAGGGGTATTAGATATGTATTGATGCTCCCCTTTTGTCACCTCTATGCCCATCTCTTCAAGTGCTTTTGATAGGTCTCCAAAGGCTGAAAACTCACCAAAGACTCTCACAATGGCTTTATCCTCTTGACTCTCTTGTGGTTCAATATCCTCTTCAATCTCTTCAAGACCTGCGTCTATGAGTTCTAGCTCAAGCTCTTCAATATCCATTTTCTCTGTTTTATCAAAGGTAAATACTGATTTTCGACTAAACATAAAGTTCAAAGAGCCACTGGTAAGCATCTCTGCTTTGTTTCTGCTTAATGCAGCTTTTACATTGGCAACGGTTCGTGTCCCATTATCGGTTGCACAGTCGATAATGAATTGTGTTCCATAAGGACCTTTTGCTTCGTAGTGCATCTCTTTTATGTCCGCCGCATCTTTTCCTGAGGCTCTTTTTATCGCAGCTTCGATATTGTGCTTTGGCATATTTTGAGCTTTGGCGGTGAGAATCGCAGTTCTAAGTCTAGGGTTCATATCAGGGTCAGGGCTTCCTGCCTTGGCTGCCATAGTGATAACTTTTCCTAATTTTGGGAAGAGTTTTGACATCGTTCCCCATCTTTTCATCTTTGCTGCTTTTCGGTACTCAAACGCTCTACCCATACTAATGTCCTTGTTATTTCTTATTGGTGGAATTATATCCCTTAGGAGTTAAATATCGCCTTATGCTCCACCATTGCACAGTAGTTCTGTACCACAGAGATACCTTCTGATTTGACTTTGTCTGCTGCATTGTTGTTGACAAGGTGTAACTGTGTCCAGTAGACTTTGATGTCTCCACGGGCAATCACTGCGTCAGCTATTGCGTCAAGAGCAGCAGGTTTTCTAAAGACTACTACCATGTCTACAGGCATATTAATTTCGGCTAAACTTCGGTATACTTTTTGACCTAAAATAGTATCCTCTTTGGGATAGACAGGTATCATCTTGTATCCCTCATCTCGGAGGTATTTTGCCACACGGTTACTTGCCTTTGTCTCATCAGGAGAGCATCCTAAGACAGCAATGGTTTTACACTCTTGAAAATAGCCTTTCATCTCTTCTTGATTTGAGTTGACTCTTGGTAGCTCACATTCCATAGTTTTTATCCTTTTTGATTATAATTCTCCCATTATAATATCTAGGAAAAATTAATGTTGGATTTAAAGTCGATAGAACAAGCGGGTAAAAGGTTAGAGGGAGTTACACATCGTACTCCTTTCTCTTATGCACCTCTCTTAAGCGAGATAAGTGGCTATAGGGTTTACCTAAAAAAAGAGAATTTGCAACGGACAGGAGCGTTTAAACTTCGAGGGGCATTTAACAAAATTGCCTCTTTGGTAGAAGAGGATAAACGAGGTGGTGTGGTAGCCGCGTCAGCAGGAAATCATGCACAAGGGGTGGCTTTTTCTGCCAAATATTTTGAGATAGAGGCGACCATTGTAATGCCTGACTCTACCCCACTTACCAAGGTACAAGGAGTCAGAGAGTTGGGTGCTAATGTTATCTTACATGGAGCTAACTATGATGAAGCGTATGCGTATGCCACCACCTATGCCAAAGAGCATAAAAAAGAGTTTGTTCATCCTTTTACGGATGATGAGGTGATGTCAGGACAAGGAACAGTAGCTTTGGAGATGATAGAGGAGCAGGGGGATTTAGATGCTATTGTTGTGCCTGTGGGTGGTGGAGGACTTATCTCAGGAGTAGGGGTGGCTACCAAGAGTCTCAACCCTAATATTAAAATAATCGGAGTGGCTTCACGTGGAGCGTTGGCGATGAAAAACTCCTTTGATTCTAAACACGCAGAATCCACCAAGAGTGTTCGAACCATTGCAGATGGGATTGCAGTACGTGATGCTTCTCCCATTACCTTGGCGTATATTTTAAAATATGTGGATGCTCTTGAATCGGTTTGTGAAGATGAAATATCGGCAGGAATTCTATTTTTACTAGAGAAACAGAAACTCTTGGTAGAGGGTGCAGGTGCTGTGGGGATAGCAGGTCTGATACATGGTAAAATAGAGCTACCAAAAGGCTCAAAAGTGGGTGTGATACTAAGTGGTGGTAATATTGATGTAACTATGCTTTCGCTTATTATTGAAAAAGGATTGGTCAAGAGTAGCCGAAAAATGAAACTTTCTGTTATCTTGGTAGATAAACCAGGGGCATTAATGAAATTTACAGAGCTATTAAGGGATGTTGATGCTAATATTGTTCAGATTGGTTATGATAGAACCTCTATTGCACTAGAGTTTGGTGATGCTGTAGTCTCGGTTGACCTAGAGACCAAGGGCATTGAGCATCAAGATGAAGTACGAAGTGCTTTAAGCGAAAATGGATTTAAATTTAAGGAGTTACAGTAATGGGAAAAGCAATTATAGCGATAGATTTAGGCTCAAATAGTATACGTTTTTTAAAAATGGACTGTGAGACAAAAGAGAGTATAGGAAGCTTTCATAAAACCGTTAGAACAGCAGATGTATTGGCATTGACAGGTGTCATTGATGATGGGGCAATTGCCAGAGTTATCTCTGCGATTAAAGAGGCAAAAGAGGTGATAGATTTTACAGATTCTACTATCAAAGCGGTCACTACCGAGGCAATTAGACAAGCCACCAATGCTCAAGAGGTGTTGGGATATATTAAAGAGTATACAGGGGTAGAGTTTGAGGTGATAGATGGTGATGAAGAGGCCTCTTATGCACTTTTAGCAACTCAAAAACGTCTGGAACTTTTGGGTCAAAACCCCAAAAGTTTTATGTTGGTTGATATAGGAGGAGCATCTACAGAGCTTATTTTTTCATATGGCAGTGAGAGTATCTCTCGGAGTTTTCAAGTAGGAATTGTAACCATTACTCAAAGTCTTGGAACGCTTGATGTTATTGCCCAAGCGATACCAGCGTTGATGAATCCTCTTAAACTTTTTTGTGATGAGATTTATGCTAAATATGGAAAAGCTGAGATGTTTCTTGCCATTGCAGGAACACCCACCACCATCGCAGCGATGAAACTAGGAATGGATTATAAGAGCTATGATGGGTCTAAGGTACAAGGGACGATTCTTAGTCGAAATGACCTAATTGAGCAACTTGGAATACTACTAAAAATGACCATCAAAGAGCGACAGAGAGTTGTGGGGGTAGCACGAGAGGATTTAATTGCTTCAGGTGTGTTGATATATGACGAACTCTATGGTATTGGTAAATTTAACGAATCTATGGTAATAGATGATGGGGTAAGAGAGGGCGTTGCATTTTCAATGTGTGAAGCTATGTGTGAGGAGCAAAAATAATGAAACTAATAGCTGGTCCATGTGTATTAGAGAGCCGTGATACGGTGATGAGAATTGCTGAATCTCTTTTGGATTATCATGAAGATTGTACCAAAGATTTTTACTTTAAAGCCAGTTTTGATAAGGCAAATAGAACAAGTTTAGACTCTTTTCGAGGGCCTGGGCTTGATGAGGGGTTAAAACTCCTCCAAGAGGTCAAAGAGCAGTTTGGATATAAGCTATTAACAGATGTGCATGATTATACCCAACCCCATGCCGTAGCTGAGGTGGTTGATGTGTTGCAGATTCCTGCCTTTTTATCCCGTCAGACTGATTTATTGGTTGCGTGTGCTAAAACCTCTGCGGTGGTCAATATTAAAAAGGGGCAATTCCTAGCTCCTCAAGCGATGGAACACTCGGTAGCCAAGGTACTAAAAACCCGTGGGTTTGAGGGTGAAGTCTCCTATGAAAATGCTGAAAAATATAATGTATGGCTCACTGAAAGGGGTTCAAGTTTTGGATATGGAAACTTGGTGGTGGATATGAGAGGATTAAAAATCATGCGAGAGTTCGCCCCTGTGATATTTGATGCGACCCATTCGGTACAGTCTCCTGCATCTGGTGGAGCGACCAGTGGAGGGGACAGCTCAATGGTGCCTTATCTTAGCCGAGCAGCAGCATCGGTGGGGGTTGATGGATTTTTCTTTGAGACCCATTTTGACCCAAGCATTGCTCTAAGCGATGGTCCCAATATGATAGAGCTTAGAAAGCTAGAGGTGCTTATGGCTCAAATTGAGGCGATTCGTGCGATAGTGGAGTAATAGACATCTTGCAAAACTAGGAACCGATGGCTTTAGCCTCGTTTTGTTCGGGACTAAAGTCTCCAATTCCAAAGAGTTTTGCAAGAAGTCTAATATTATATTTATTTGAAATTGGAGACTTTAGTCCATTTTACATTGGTTATGTTTCCACTTCTTTTTTAGTCTACCATCTCGGTCAAACTCTTTGGTGGTGGTGCTTCGTTTTCCATGTTTGTAGAACCATGTGTATTTAAGACTGCCTTGTCGATACTCTTTAGCAACACCGTGTTTAATCCCTTTGTGATAATACCATTTGTAGTGAACCATGCCATTTTTATAATACTCTGTCACCACGCCTTCTAATTTTCCATCTACTTTATTAGGAAAAACAAAATGCAGTTCACCTGAGTTGTAATACTTTTTTGTATCTGCGTAACTGGTAAGTGTTAAAAGAGTTAACAGTACCAATCCTAAAAACAGTTTTTTCATAATAATCCTTTATTTATATTTTAACTACTCTTGACTTAAGGCTACCCTACTTAAAAAAACCGCGAAACAGCTCTTTGACTACCTCTTGCTCTTTTTCACCAATACCTAAATCTTCAAGAGTTGAGTCATCAATGTGGATGTACTCTTTGACTTTGTCAATAATCTCTCTCTCTACAAATTTTGATGAGTCTATACTAATTTTTGGGTTATCAATTTTTCCTTTTATGGTTCCTTCAATATCTTTATTTTCTATATCAAGCGTATAGTTGGCATCAATATTCTGATTGTCTCTATTTATAATTGCAGGGTGAATTTTTAGAGTAGTTGTTTTACTTTTTGCCTGAAAATCAAAGTCAATAAACTCTCTGTTTATCTTGGCATTTAGTGTTGTTTCATTGTATCTCTCTTTGGTTAAGTCTGGACCTTGAATTCGTTTGATTAACGTGGTAAGTTGATTTGGTAGCAGTTGTGCATTATTGAGTTTTGAGGTAAAGATACCTTTTTTTTGAGACAGGTGATAGTTGAGTTCTCCTACCATTTTTCCTCTGAATATTTGAGGATAATGTATGGTATAGATAAGTTTTTTAACAGAGATATTGGAGATGATAGCATGTAGTTTTTTATCCATAAGTGTAAAACTTAACTCTCCCTCTAAATCTTTGGTTACCCCTGTTATGGTTAGGTTTTTATCTTTTAGAATAGTACCATTTACCTCCATAGAACCTCTTAATTTTCGGTTATTTATGGGTTCAAGCTTGGAGAGGTCGGCTATTTTTAGTTGGTAGTCGCTTTGAATGGTTTTACTTTTTAGGTTATAGTTGGCTTGTTTAAAATAAAGATTGGCAAGGTTAGTTTGAAGTGAGCCTTTCGCACTAACAGTATTTTCATTGAGGTCTGCGTCAATTGTCCCATTTAGTTCTGTGTGGCTAGGGATATCTATTTTTACTCTTTTTTTGATACTCTTCTCATTAAGAAGTGCATTATAGAGCGTAATGGTTGCTGTGGCTTTAGGATGTTTCTTTTTTATAGTAGGAATGTTAATCTGTAAACTCACCTCTCCTGAGGCATAAGGCTCTTGCTTGGTGATGCGAAGAAGCTCTTCTATTTTTCCTTGAACAATATTTATTTGAATATTGTGAATCATCTTTTTTTGTTTTTGAAGTAAAGAGAGGTCTCCTATTATTTTTATCCTTGTTAATTTGTCTACAATAACCGTAGTTCGAAGAGTATCAATATCTATTTGCAAATCTTCTATTTTAAAATCCTCTATATTCATGGCTAAATCTTCTTTTAGCTTGGGTTTTAAATAGGCTGATAAATAGTTGCCAAGATAGGGTTTAATAATTTTGTTTCCTATGTCATTGAAAACCAAAAATATAAGTGCAAAGAGTAGACTAAGAGTGAGAAAGAGAAGCTTTTTTATAAAAAATCCTTTTTAAATACTAATAATATCGGATAATTATGTAAGTATTATGAAAATTTTAATATAATTAATTAATTTAAAATAATTTTAAGGATTAAAGAATGAAAAACTGTTTAATTATATTTATATTAATGATATTCTCACATACTTTATTAGTAGCCCAAGATATTTATAGTGAGTTGGGAATATCTATTTCGAAAAAAAGAGTATCTTCACCTAATAATAGTCGTACAGCGAGAGAGGATATTTTAAAAAAGTGTAAATTAAAAAAAAATTATAAAAGAAAATTGTCCACACTCTTAAAATATTTAAAATCTGAAAAACTATCAGAAGAGGTAACACAGTATGGAGTAGGTATTGATTACAAACTCTCCAGTCAAATTCAGTTAACAATAAATGTATTAGCCGATTTAGACATGAAAAAACCCTCTCAAATCATTAAAGACCAACAGGCAAATATTCGCTTGGCAATATCATTATAAGAAATATTAGCTAGAATATGGGTCAAAAAAGAGGTGAAAATAATTTTAAAATATTTTAGATATATCATTATTATAAGTAGTATTATACTGTTACTATTTTTTCTGTTAAATTATCTCTATCCTCTAAATGTGGATAGATTAAATAAGCCCAAATCAACACTTATTTATGATAATGGAAATCGTTTGGTCTCATTAAAGTTAAGCTCTGATGGCTTTTTGCGTATACCTATAAAGCCCAAAGAGTTAACTCCTCAGATAAAAGATACTGTTTTGGCATATGAAGACCAATATTTTGAGCAACATTTTGGGATAAACCCCTTGGCAATTATTCGGGCTATGTGGTTTAATATTAGCAACCAAAGAACCATAGGGGCATCAACCATTACCATGCAGGTGGCACGAATGATGCATCATCAACCCCGTACCTTAGGGCAAAAGCTTATTGAGATGTTTCAATCGCTTCAACTTGAACTTCACTACTCTAAAGAGGAGATACTAACCTTTTATCTCAACAATGCACCATATGGAGGAAATATAGAGGGGTTTGCCTCTGCATCATTTCGATATTTTAACCTCTCTCCCTCTTCACTTTCACTCTCTCAAATCGCCTATTTGACAACTATTCCAAAAAATCCCAATGCTAACCGACCCAAAAAGAGTAGGGATATTTCCAAAATTAAAAATAGGCTTTTAAGACGAATTTATGGATTAAATCTTTTAACAAAGAGAGATTATCTTCGTGCCAAAGAGGAGAATATTTTTGTCAATATAAAAAAATTACCTCATCAAATTCCTCATCTAACAGCCCAAATAAAACAGGAGGGCGAGGTGCATACCACCATTGATATGCATTTACAAAAAGCCACACAGAGACTCTTGACAATAGGGGTTGATGAGGTTAAAACGTTTGGTATCCATAACTCTTCGGCTCTGATTATTGACAATCGTACCATGAGAATTGTGGCATATGTAGGTTCAAATGATTTTTATGATAGCAAATATGGAGGACAAAATGATGGGGTACGTGCCTTGGTCTCCCCTGGTTCTACGCTGAAACCTTTGGTCTATGCACGAGCATTAGAAGAGGGTTTAATCACCCCTTTGAAAAAGGTTTATGATGTGCCACTCTTTATAGATGGTTACAAACCCACCAACTATTCCAAAGAGTATCTTGGAGAGGTGACCGCGAGTGAAGCGTTACAGTTTTCGTTAAACATCCCTGCTGTAGAGCTTGATAGGCTTCTAGGAGATAGAGGACTCTATGCCTTACTAAAAAAGGCAGATATCTCTTCATTAAAGTACAAAAAAAGTCACTATGGTTCATCCTTGGTCTTGGGAGGATGGGGCATTTCACTCCAAAATAATGCAGAACTCTTTGCGATGTTGGCAAATGGTGGTGTATACAAAAGAGCAACATATATACAAAAACCTTTGCCTTCTAATATCAGAAAAAATCTCCTAAAACCCACCTCCAGCTATCTTATCTCCACTATCCTATCCGATGCCCCACGTCTTCACTTCTCCTCCTCATGGGAGTATATTCAAGATATGTCACGCATTGCATTTAAAACAGGAACATCTGCCCGTGCCAAAGATATGCTTACTATCGGTTATACTCCTGACTATACCGTGGCGGTTTGGTATGGAAATTTTTCAGGAAAAGCGAGTAAATATCATGATGGTTTCTATGCTACAGGATTGAAAATAGCTTCACCCACCATGTTCAAAATTTTTAAACTCCTAGGTAAGCAGAGTTGGTTCAGGCAACCAAAAAGTATAAAAAAAGAGCCTATCTGTCAAGATAGTATACAGATAGGCAAGTGCCAAGAGTCCATAGAGGATTATATAATAGAGGGGATAAAACCCAAATCACTCTGCCAAGCGATGAGAGCAGAAGTCCTCTCCTATCTGTTAGAAAATCAAAAGATAGAGAGTTTCTCTACCTTAGCCAAACATCAATGCTATGGTGAATGGAAAAGCTACAAACCCCTCATAACCAATCCCATACATGATAAACACTACGCACATAATCAAATGCTACCAAATGAGTTCAAAAAAACCATGATGCAGTGCTACTCTTTCGAAGAGAACAGCACTATCTATTGGCTCATAGACCATAATGAACCTGTGGTAGGTAAGTCCTCTGTTCCATTTTATAAATATCTAACTCCAAAAAATCATACTATCTCTTGTTTAGATGAGGGGGCAAAAATACAGAGTGTGGAGGTCTATTTGGAGGAGATTTGATATTGGTATATTAATTTTTATCTAAAAATTTTCGAATAGATAAAGCTAAATTTTGTTGATAGCTCAATCTTTATCAAATTATAGCGAAAAACCACCTCCTTTAGGTGGTGGAGTTGTCAACATAGGGTAATTCTAGTGCATCTATATGAATTATAGCTGAATTCCCTGCTATGCCCTGTAATGCACCATACATTTCGGTTGTATTTTGAAGCACTGCATCAATAGTTTTTTCACGACGCTTCCAAGATGCCATAAGTGAACGCTTCTCTTTATCCAACTCCTCTTTCATCTTTATAAATCCATCCACAATAGCTGTCATCTGCATTGAAAACTCATTTCCTGTCATATAACTATAAAGAAGGCTCATTTTATCGGTTCGATTCTCCTCTTTTCTAATACTCTGTTGCAACCTAATCAATGACTCTCGAAGTAAAGAGACCGAACCTTTAAACTCATCTAAAGTACAAACCCAAATACCATCAACAAAACCCATGCGTTTCATTTCACGAGGATAGACCGAAGTAACCAAAACACCAATATCTGCATTTACTTTTAGCATATCTTGTTTTAGTTTACTTATCCATGCTTCCGACCATGCTTTTGTATTTTTTGATTCATAACAGATAATTCCACAATTTTGAGTCTCTCTAGTATGTACAGTCTGTATACAGTCTGCTCCAAATGCCCCTTTTTTAACCTCTTCTATATAATCAAAAGGAAACTGAGACGACAACCAAGACTCAATAGCTACTTCCAACGCCTCGCCTTGGAGTTGCATCGACCCCTGTTCTGCTTTTCGTTGTGCATTATCAAGCTCACGTTTTATCTGCTCTAGTTGTTCATCTTTGGCTTTCATTTTGAGCTCATTTTGAGCTTCTAATGCTTTTAAAATCTTCTCCTTTTCTAAGTGTAACTCTTTACTCAATGCCAACTGAGCTTCTACTTTTGCTTTAGATTCAATCTCCTCTTTCTCGCGTTTTAACTTCTCTATCTCTATTTTAGAGTTATTTAGCTCTTTAACCTGTTCTGATTTTTCATTTAACTCTTTTTGAAGTAGACCCATAGATTCACTCTGTTCTAAAAGCAACTCTTTTTTAAGTTCATTATAAAGTTTCTGTTTCTCACGCTTAACCTGCTCTTTGGTTGCTTTTTTCAAACTTTCTTCAAACTTCTCTTCTTGGGTTTGAAGCATCTCAAATTGTTTTGCTAATGCCTCTTCTCTTTTTTTATTCTCTTTTTCCAGTTGATGATATAAAATTTTATTAACATCTATTTGGGTTTGACAACTTGGGCATTTTATGCTACTTTTTGACATTTTAGCTTTCCTTATGATTTTTTATCTGAATTGTACTTTATTTAAGTTGTTATTATCCTATAACCCTCAAGTTTCAAAAATATCACAAAAAGACACATTTTTATGATACTTTTATGGTAAAATAAATAAAAAGTGATTATCATGAAAAAATATCTCCTTCCTTTTGTTTTCACCTCGCTCCTTTTGGCTAATCCTACTGATAAACCTACTACACCTAAACCTATCCCAATAAATGATACTTTTTTATTGAAGAGTAAAACGGCTGTTTTTGATAACTCTATCTCCTATACGCATCAACCACTTCTTGATTGTGTACCACAGATTTCGGCTGTTTATCGGGTGGAATCGGAAAAAGAGATTAAGGTGATTCCAAAAGAGGCTCTGCGTAGTGGTACGACGTATAGTTGTAAACATAAAGAGGTTCGTTTAAGTTTTACCACGGAGGCTTTGAGGGTAGAGGATGCTCGTTATCTTGCATCTGAAAAGCTTTTGAGGTTGAGCTTTTCTAATACCATTGATAAGAAAAATTTGAAAAATGCTCTGGTGTTGCAAAAAATTGATAAACTCTCTACCACAAATTTGAAATACTCTATGCTTCAAAGTGATGGTAAAGATATGATTTTAAAGATTAATGAACCTGTGAAAAACAGTACGATTGTTTTAAAGATTGGTAAAAAAGTACTTACTACTTATGGTAAGAGTATTGAGAACGTTTTTGAGAAGAGATTTAACCAACAACATAGAGATGAGGTGGTGTTAGATAATGAGAAAAAAGCAATGCTACTTACTGATGCTCCTCAGATGATTCCTCTCTCCACGGGTGGGTTTGCACTTCGACTCTTTTTTGAGGATAGTTTTGTGCGTAAAACTGATAAGTATATCGAAATTGAGGGGATTGATAACTTTAGTGTAAATGCTGATAACTATATCTATCGCTCTTCTCGTAAAAAATATGGTCTATCGGATAAGCCCTACTACTACACAGATATCATCTCTTCGGAGTTCAAACCAAATACTAGCTACACCGTGACGCTTAAAAAGGGGTTGAGTACCTATAGGGAGCTAAAAGAGGATAAACACTATACCCTAAAGACAGGAGATAGAGCCAAAGGAGTTATATTTCAAGGAGATAAACTCTATGTCTCCAATGTAGGTGATTTTGGATTCTCTTCGGTTAATATTGACAATGCCACGATTATTGTAGAGCGTCTTTTGGATGATAACTTGCGTTATTTTCTAAATTTTGATGATGCTGATAAATCAAGTACAGAGCGTTATTCAAAAGAGGTTTTGAGTAAAAAAATCAGACTTAGTAATCGAAAAAATGAGATTATTAAACAGAAGTTCTCTTTTAAATCTTTGGATAAAAAACTCCCTTTTGGGGTCTATAATATCACTTTACGCTATAGCGAGGTGGTGAACGAGAAGATAAAAGAACGCTCTGTCTCTAAAGTGATTTTTCTCTCAGACCTAGGAATCTCTGTGAGCCTTGCTAAAAAACAAGCGTTTATTACTGTGTTGTCTCTTAGTACAGTAAAGCCTGTAGCAGGAGCGACGGTGGAACTTTACTCCAATAATAACGATATATTAGGAACGGTGATGACCAATGATGATGGGGTTGCCGTTATAGAAAAAGAGAAGTTACTTACTAAAAATCTACTAGATGGTAGTGCTAAAGGGGTGGTGGTAAGAACAAAAGGGGATACCAACTTTTTACCTCTAAATAGCCCAACAAATAACCTCTCTCCTTCGGATATTATGGAAAAGAGAGCACGTTTTAAAGCCCATCTCTATTTTCAATCTAAAATAGTACGACCAAAATCAAGAGTCAATGCCCTTGTTACCGTAAAAGATAGAAACTTTATCTCTGCAAATAAGTTGCCGATTAAATTGGTTTTATATAACCCAAATGGAGATGAGGTTCATAATAAAGTATATCATACGGATAGTTATGGATTGATAGATTTTAACTATCAACTAGAGGATGCCGACCAAACAGGTCAATATAGGCTTAAAGCATGGATAGGAGATGAGTCTATAGGTGGAAAAAGATTTAAAGTCGAAGCGTTTATGCCACCAAAAATAGAAAATCATATCGCTACGAATAAAGATGTTTATAGTAATTTAGAGCTTATTGAGTTAAATATTAGCTCGTCATATCTCTTTGGTTCACCTTCATCAGGGCTAGATGGTTCGGTTAAACTCAATGCACGAGCTGTGGAGTATTTTAATAAAGATTATAAAAACTATAGCTTCTCAAATGCTCAACTTAATAAAGATAACGTACAGTCCTATATTGATTTGGAGGAGGACTTTACCCTTGATGAGAAGGGAAAAACCTCTCTGCTACTCTCCTCTAAAGTTACCCAAAAAGTACCCTCTGTGTTAGAGGCGATGATTGGGGTG
The DNA here is from genome assembly GCA_027076905.1 of Campylobacteraceae bacterium. Classification (GTDB taxonomy): domain Bacteria; phylum Campylobacterota; class Campylobacteria; order Campylobacterales; family Sulfurovaceae; genus UBA1140. The sequence continues at coordinate 28,590 of JALTGP010000099.1, forward strand.
ACGGTGATGGATGATTCTCAACCTGTCTCCAATTATAAAAAGATAAAAATCTACCCTTACAAGGCGATGGTAGGACTCTCTATTGATAAAAGTTCATTTGAAAAAGGGCAGAAACTTACTGGAAAAGCTCTCTTGATTGATCCTATAAGTGGAGAGTTGATTAATCGTAAACTCTATGCTGTTGTCAAAAAGATAAATTGGCAATATGCTTATAGTGAGGGTAGATATCATTGGCAAAAAGAGATAAAAACGGTGGGAAGTTTTTCTCTAAACTCCAATGAAGCATTCTCTTATGCTCTTGGAGAGAATGGGGATTATGTTGTTGAAGTACATGACTATTTTGGTGGTCATTCTAGTTCGGCTACTTTTGATGTGTGGTGGTGGTCATACTCAAATATCTCTCCTAAAAATGATTTAAAAACGATTGAGGTAAAGTTTGAAGACAGACTTTATAAAAAGGGAGATGCTATTGAGGTGAGTATCAAATCACCTATCCTAGAGGGTGAGGTCTTTTTGACACTCGAATCTGACAAAGTGGAACTCTATCGACGTATTAATCTTAAAAAAGGGGTTGCAAAAATTAGCATACCCATTGAGGTGGATATGAAGCGTGGGTTACACCTTCATGCCATTGCCATTCGTCCTTCGGATAGCCCCTCTAAGTTGATTCCTTTTAGGGCAACTGGCTATAAGTTTGTTAAACCAAATCGTGATGAGCATAAGATAAAAATCGAAATAGACGCACCCAAAATTACTAAATCTAAACGGGAATTGAGTCTAAATATCAAGACAGACAGAGCTTCTAAAATTGTGATAAGTGTGGTAGACAGAGGTATTTTACAGCTAGTAGGACAGAAAAAACCTGAACTGTTTGATTATTTTAATGAGAATGCAGAGAGCAGACTTAGCTACTATGACCTCTATGATGAGCTGATGAGCTTTGTGGTAGAGGGAAACCTAATAGATTTTGGGGCAGGGGATATGATGTCTCAAAAGAAAAAACACCTCGCTCCTGATTTGGGAAAACGGATTAAGCCATTTATGATTTGGTCAGGAATTGTTGAGAGTGGTAATGGAGATAAAAATATCACCATAGATATCCCTGAGTTCAATGGTAGAGCCTCTATTGTGGCTGTTGCCATCAATTCTGATGGTGTGGGTGTAGCCCAACAAGATATCACTGTGAGAGATGATGTGATGCTAAAGCCATCTTATCCAAAATATGCACTTGTAGGGGATAAAATAGATGTACCATTACGAATTTTTAATACCACCAAAGAGCCAAAAGTAGTGTTACTCTCCTCAACGCTCTCTGATAATCTATCTTTTGTTTTAAGCGAAAAAAATGTGACGATTGCCCCAAATAGCTCACAGCTTATCAAAGCTTTTTTGGAGGCTAAAAAGATAGGAAAGGGTGAGATTATTCTTGTTGCCAACTATGCAAATGAGACCATTACTAAAAGTGTAGAGTTGCCTATCTATTCACCTTACGCCCTATCTACACATACCTTTAAAGGGATTTCAAATCAGAGTAAAACCTTTGCCTCTCCAAAAGAGTATATTGATTCAAAAGTGATGATAACACTTTCTGATAATTTAATTGGAGCATTGCGTGATGACCTAAATTACTTGGTACAGTACCCATATGGGTGTGCCGAACAGACCAGTTCAAAACTCTCTGCGATGCACTATGCCAAACCGTTTTTACAAAAAGATGAGCTGTTGCTAGACAGTCAAAACTTTATCCGACAAGGGATAAAAAAACTCCAAAGTATGCAGAACTACTATGGAGAGTTTAACTACTGGAGAGGGGGAGATTATGTTCACCCTTATGCATCACTCTATGCATCGCAAACTCTGCTTGAACTAAAACGTGATGGGGTGGAGATTAAAAAGAGTTTTATTAAAAATATTATAAAAATGCTTGAATCTGTATCTAGTGCAAGTGGGAATTATGAGGCTAAATACACCAGTTCACAACGGGTCTATGCAGGTTTTATTCTATCCGAACATAAAAGTTTGAGCGATAGCACGGCAAATATGCTGTATGAAAAAGGGATGTACAAAGGGGATTTGGTTTCAAAGCTTTATATGTCAGCAATTTTAAAAAGAGAAGGAAAAACTGAAGATGCGACCAAACTCTATAAGAGCATAAATTACACATTAGGCGATTATGCGACAAAAAGTTATAAGAGTAGCAGAGGCAGTTTTGGTGCAACCAATCGGGATATGTTTATCCATTTTATGATTAAAACAGCATACTTTGGCAAAGATGTCAATGATTTGGTCCTCGTACAAAAAGAGTTCCCAAATCTATACTCCACACAGACCAAAGCCGTGGCACTCAAAGCCATTAGCACTTATCTTGGTAAACCAAAAAGCTCAAAGCTAGATGTCAATATCAAAATAAATAGTCAAAATGAGAACTATACTAAGTCCACTACCATTATGTTAGATAGATTGACAAGTGATACCATTACTCTGATTCCAAATAGCTCATCAATGAGTTACTCTATTGAACTAATAAAACATCTGCCTAAAGTAATTAAGAATAAAATAGTATTGACCAAAGAGTTAAGTATTGCACGTCAGTTTATCAATGAAGATGGTAAAAATATTGATATCCAAAACTTGATACAGGGTGAAAAAATATACTCAAAAGTAAAAATTGTCAACAACGGAGAGATAGACAATGTGGTGGTAAGCCAACGTGTCCCTGCATGTCTTTCTATTGTCAATAATCGTATCAAAAATCAAAAAGCAAAATACAGAGATGTTAATATTAACCAAGAGAACAAAGAGATTCGAGATGATAGGGTACTGAACTTCATCAATCTATCTAAAAAAACTATCTTTAGCAAAGAGGAGAATCGAACTATAACCATACCAAATACGGGCATTATCTACACTCCGTTTATGGTCACAAGCCAAGGAGAGTGCCAACTCCCTGCTGTTATCACTGAAGCTATGTATGACACACGAACCTATGACTACGCCAAAGAGGCAAATAAAATTATGGTCTATGAGGGAAATGCAACAACCCAAAAAGCCCCAACTATCAAAAAAAGTATAAGTTTTGAAGATGAGGCAAAAGCATTAGTAGACGCACTTTATAAAAAAGAGATGACATCAAACAATCCCAAGGATTTTATCTCTTTTTTCCACTATCCTATAAAGGTCTATTACCGAACTAAAAATGCTTCTAAAAAGATGATTTTAAAAGACAAAAGAAACTATTTTAGAGATTGGAAAAAACGTGACTACTCAAATATAAAATTGGAAATAATTAGCAGTAAAGATGATGAGGTAGCCAAAGTCAAAATAGTATTTAACTATCTGCTAGACAATGGTAAAAAAGAGTTAAAAGGGGTGAGCAGACACCTTCTAACAGTTAAAAAGATTGATGGGGAGGTTTTGATTAGTGCTATTGAATTGGTTAAGTGATATGTGAACCAGCTCTATTTTAAAAAATATGTAGGTCGGGTTGGGCATCCGTTCATCCTGACATCAATTGGCACTTATTTAATTTGCATTCCTTAGCCTTAATAGATTAAATATACTATTGTATACTTTTAAAATTTTTTAAGCGTCAAGGAGTATTGGTGAAAGTAGCACTTATAGGGGATACGGTAGGAAAACCCGGGCGTGATATTATTGGGAAGTATTTAGCTAAAATAAAAGCAGAACATAAGATTGATTTTGTAGTGGCAAACTATGAAAATGCTTCACATGGTTTTGGTCTGACGCGTAAAAATTGTGATGAGCTTTTGGGCTATGGGATAGATGTGATGACGGGAGGAAACCACTCTTGGGATAAAAAAGAGGTGTTTGAACTTTATGATACTCATCCTTTGATACGTCCGATAAATCTGCCTGATGATGGTGTCGGAGAGGGGATAATTATAGTAAATCTATTGGGGCATAAGGTGGCTGTTTTGAATGTGATGGGGAACTATACCATGCCGATGGCTGATAATCCTTTTATTAAGATAGACCGTGCTGTTTGTGAGTTAAAAGAGCAGGGGATTACGCATATTATTGTAGATGTTCATGCCGAGGCAACCAGTGAAAAATTGGCGATGATGCACATTTTAAAAGAGCGAGTTTCGGCTATTTTTGGTACTCATACCCATGTGGGGACAGATGATTTGATGGTAGTTGATGGATGCTGTTATGTGACAGATATTGGGCTTACGGGGTGTCGTGATGGGGTGATTGGGATGGATAAAAAGATTCCCATTCAGCGTTTTATGACCAGTGTTGGGGGGCATTTTGATATTTCAAAAAAGTGTAAAACTATTTTACAGATGGTTATTTTTGAGTTGAATAGTGAGGGGAGGTCTACCTCTGCTTACAAACTAAAGATATATGGAAATGGTCAGATTGTGAAAACAGAGGGGATTGTGGAACACTATTGATACATTATTCACATATGGTATTGTATTTAAACGCATTTTGGCTATAATTTCAAGATTTTTTACATAAAGGATAGCCGTTGCAAGGTAAAGTTTGGAAGTTTGGTGATAACATAGATACCGATTTAATTATCGCTGCGAGATACCTAAATACAAGTGAGCCAAGTGAGTTGGCAAAGTATGTGATGGAAGATGCAGACCCTGAGTTTGTAGCAAAGATGAGTGTTGGTGACATTATCGTTGCAGGTGAAAATTTTGGTTGTGGTTCTAGCCGTGAACACGCACCTATTGCACTAAAATCAGCAGGTGTTTCTGCTGTAATTGCCCCTACATTTGCTAGGATTTTTTATAGAAATGCTTTCAATATGGGATTGCCTATTTTTGAGCTTGAAGAGTCGGCAGAGATAGATGAAGGTGATACTGTAAAAGTAGATATGGAGAAGGGTGAAGTGATTAATATCTCACAAGCTAAAACCTATAAATTTACACCGATTCCTGATTTTATGCAAGAGTTGGTGGATGCAGGTGGACTGATTGAGTTTGCCAAGAAAGAGATAGCAGACAAAGCGAATAGTAAATAGTAAGGGGTGGTTATAATGGGAAGAAATTATAAAATTGGTGTAATAAAAGGCGATGGAATTGGTCCAGAGATTATAGATGAAGCGGTTAAAGTTCTTGATGCACTTTCTGCTAATCTTGGCTTTAATTTAGAGTATCATGAGATGCTTATGGGTGGCTCTGCTATTGATGAGACGGGTGTTCCTTTGCCTGATGAGACAATACAGGGTGTAA
>JALTGP010000100.1 GCA_027076905.1 Campylobacteraceae bacterium
TTAATAGAGCGATGTTTCAAAATAGGTTCAACTCCATCAATTGTCCATCTTGCACCTGGCAGTTCAGTTCTATTTGCAACTACCTGTGAACATGCTGACTCAACAACACCAGAAGCAACAGGATAACCATTTTTCAAATAATTATCATACCTCATTCGAGAGAGATTATTAGTAAAATAAGTTATCAATGGTTTTAATCTTGCTTGTCTATTCTTATCAGATTTTTTGTATTCTCTTTCAACCTCTTCTAGTACAGCTTCAGCATCTCCTTCTAAAACTTTTTGCATAGCAGAGTGTACCCAAGCCCTAAGTTCTAGGCTTTCTTCCTTATGTAAAACATGTCCTGCATTATAAAGATAATCTCTGACATGAATAATATCTAATATTCCTATATAATTATCTTTGCCAAAAACCCTATCAACATAACTCCATAAACCTCTAGCTCCATCCATAATAACAACTATTTTTGTATCTTTTGAAACCTTATCAACATGGAATTTCATCTCTTCCATTACCTCTATTTTACTTTTTTTAAGACTTGCTATTTTTCTGATATTTCCCTTTTCAAAATCTTCAATCTCTTCATACTCTTCACTATCTACTTTTCCAATAATCAGTGAAGTTGCTAGTGGAGAAGCTAATCTTTTTATTGGTTTGACAGGATATGTTATTCCCACAAGAGATTCTTTCTTTTTTTGCTTTTTCTCACCTTTTTTATTTTTTGCCTTTACTTTAACCGACTCCTCTTTGGTCATAGGTATCCCTTTCCCATCAAAACTAACCACTACTATCTCTTCTTCTTTAGCCTCTATTGGTCTATAATCTTTATAAAAATCATCATATCCTGTAGAGCTATTTTTATTAATTCTTTCTAGTGAATCAACAGAGAATGAGATGTTTAATATCTTGTTAATCAACTTAGAACCATGTGAATAGGCTTCTGAATTAGTCGCCAATACGGCTATCTCTTGGAGGGTATATGAGTATTTGTCTTTTGATAGATTAGCACTAATATCTGTGGGATAGATATTTGATGAACCATTATATCTCGGTACTTTATCCTTTGGTTGATAGCAATATCTCTTTAAGTGAAGTTCTCCAAATATTGTTAAATATATTTTGGGATGAAGTCTCACATCTCTTTTATATATCTCCTCTTTTACTTCAATCTCTTTTATTGCCTTGAGTTCAGCGTTTTTTTTAGATAATACTCCTCTAACACACTTTTCCCTACTCCTTGCAAATGTTTGAACACAGCTACTTCCATTTCATCCATTGTTGCATCTTTATATCGCTCTTCTACCATTCTTTTTAGAG
>JALTGP010000101.1 GCA_027076905.1 Campylobacteraceae bacterium
GGCACTCACTTCAAAGGATTTCAAAAGCAGACAAGCACTAAAAATACCATAACCACCACCATAGAGACTACGCTAAAATCGTTAGGAATTACAGGAGAGATTATAGGAAGTGGAAGAACCGATGCAGGAGTTCACGCCACAGGACAGGTGATAGATTTTGAGCTACCACCATTTTGGAAAGATTTTAAAAAACTAAAAATAGAACTCAATCGAAAACTAAAATATATCTCATTTAAACATATAACCCAAGTAGATGATGATTTTCATGCGAGATTTTCAGCCAAAAAACGACTCTATCGTTATATTTTTAAAACCTCTATCCCCTCTATATTTGAACAAAATCACATATCTTATTACCCAAATTTTGATGCCAAACTTTTAGAAGAGGCACTCAAAACTTTTGAAGGAACTCATGATTTTTCAAACTTTATAAAAACAGGCTCAATCACCCATACCAATATCCGAACCATCTATAGAGCTAGATATAAAAAATATAAAAAGAACCATATCCTCTACTTTGAAGCCAATGGTTTTTTACGTTCACAAGTTAGAATGATGACCGAGATGGCGATGCGTGTGGCTTTAAAAAAGATAACATTAAAAGAGTTAGAAGAGCAACTTGATTTGAAAGAGAGATATGTTACAAAACTAGCACCACCAGAGGGGCTTTATTTGGCTAGAATTGTATACTAATACAGATATTATTCTCATAATTTATCTTAAAACAGTTTAATTAGGATAAAATTCATCTAATTTACAGTAGAATTATAAATTATATTTATTATAACTATAGATTATTTTAGGAGAAATTCATTATGAAAAAAGTTTTAGTACTAGGTGGTGGTTTTGCAGGTGTTGAGGCATCTATCTATCTAAGAAAACAGAAATTAGAGGTTACATTGGTGAGTGATAGAGACTATTTCTATATCTATCCAACCTCTATTTGGATTCCAACAGGAGAGGTTAAAAAGAGTGATATCTCTGTTCCTTTGGTAGATTTGGCAAAAAAACATAGCTTTGAGTTGATAGTAGACCCTGTAAGCTCATTTGAAGCAAAAGAGAAAAAAGTAACCCTTGACAGTGGAAAAGTTTTAGATGATTTTGAGTATATTGTAGTGGCAATGGGTCAAGATAAGATACAACATAAAGGGATGGAGAATACCCTCTCTATCTGTGGAAAACCCCAAGAGGCAGAGGAGTTAAAAGTACGTCTTGATGCCCTCATGGAAAAAGGTTCAGGAAAAATCGCTATGGGCTTTGGAGGCAATCCAAAAGATACCTCTGCTGTTCGTGGAGGACCTGCTTTTGAGGTACT
>JALTGP010000102.1 GCA_027076905.1 Campylobacteraceae bacterium
CAACAGTTTAAGTAAAAATTAATGCCTATAGTTATAAGATTTAAGGGTATAGTCACACTATGTCACTATTCTATCAAAATTTTTAAGAGGAGGTATTGATGCAAAGCAATGCACAACTTGAGTATGACTACTCAGTAGTAAAACTGTTCACGTTTACTACAATTTTGTTTGGTATCATCGGTATGCTAGTAGGTGTAATTCTAGCCTTTCAACTTGCGTTTCCAGAACTAAGTAACTTAGCAGGGGAGTACGGTACATTTGGAAGGCTTAGACCCATACACACCAACGGTGTAGCATTTGGTTTTACCCTTAGTGGTATTTTCGCAACATGGTACTATGTTGGACAAAGAGTTTTAAAAATGTCTCTAAAAGAGTCTAAATTTTTAATGGTAGTATCAAAGCTACACTTTTGGCTCTATTTCATTACGATACTTTTAGCAGTAGTAACACTTATTATGGGTTATACAACTTCTAAAGAGTATGCTGAGTTAGAGTGGCCACTAGATTTACTTATCGTAGTATGGTGGGTTTTATGGGGTGTATCAATGTTTGGAATGATTGGTATGAGACGAGAGAGAACCATTTATGTTTCTGTTTGGTATTATATGTCTTCATTCTTAGCCGTTGCAATGCTGTTCTTGTTTAACAACATGGAAGTTCCTACAATGTTCTGGGCAGGAGATGCTCCAAGTTCAGCAATGCACTCTATTTCAATGTATGCTGGAACCAATGATGCTTTAGTGCAATGGTGGTATGGACATAATGCTGTTGCATTCGTATTTACTACACCAATTATCGGTATGATTTACTACTTTTTACCAAAAGAGTCAGGACAAAATGTATTCTCATATAAGTTGTCAGTTCTTGCATTTTGGGGTTTAATGTTTGTATATCTTTGGGCTGGTGGTCACCACTTAATCTACTCAACTGTTCCAGACTGGATGCAGACTATGGGTTCTACTATGTCAATAGTTCTTATTTTACCATCATGGGGTTCGGCGATTAACATGCTTCTTACCATGAAGGGTGAGTGGCAACAGCTACAATCATCACCATTGATTAAGTTTATGATTATGGCATCTACTTTCTATATGCTATCAACAATTGAAGGACCTATTCAAGCGATTAAATCAGTAAATGCTATTGCACACTTTACAGATTGGATTCCAGGACACGTTCATGATGGTACTCTTGGTTGGGTTGGATTCATGATTATGGCTTCACTTTTCCATATGGCACCAAGAATATTTAAAAAAGAGTTATATTCTAAATCTTTGATGGAGACACAATTCTGGCTTCAAACTGTAGGTATTGTATTATACTTTACATCTATGTGGATTGCAGGTATTACTCAAGGTATGATGTGGAGAGCGTATGACGATTATGGTTCACTTCTTTACTCATTTATTGATACTGTTGAAGTACTACATCCATACTATACACTTAGAGCTATTGGTGGAACATTCTACCTAATTGGATTCTTAATTTTTGCTTATAATATGTTTAGAACAGCTATCTCAGGTAGAAAACTAGACAAAGAACCAGCAAATGCATCGCCTATGGCATCTTAAGAGAAAGGAGATATTATGTTTCATTGGTTAGAACAAAGACCATTTTTCTTTGCTGTGATGCTGTTTTTAACAATAGCATTTGCGGGATTTATAGAAATAGTACCAGATTTTGCGAAAGCTTCACAACCAACAGTAGGGACTAAACCTCATACTGTATTAGAGCTAGCAGGAAGACAAGTTTATATCAAAGACAGTTGTAATGCGTGTCACTCACAGTTGATTCGTCCATTTAAGTCTGAAACTGATAGATATGGTATGTATTCATTAAGTGGTGAGTATGCGTATGACAGACCATTCCTTTGGGGTTCTAAAAGAACAGGTCCAGATTTACATAGAGTTGGTAACTACAGAACAACTGATTGGCATGAGAATCATATGATGGCTCCTGCAGAGGTTGTTCCAGGTTCAATTATGCCTAAGTACCCACATATGTTTACAAACACAGCAGATATTGCAACAGCGTATGCTAATGCAAATACTCAAAAATCACTGTTTGGTGTTCCTTATGATAAAGAGGGTATGCCTAAACTTGGTTCATGGGAAGATGCAAAAGCTCAAGCATTGAAAGATGCTAAAAAAGTTGCTGCTGATATGAAAAATCAATCAGTAAAAGATAAGGTAGCTAAGGGCAAAGTTCCAGAAATAGTTGCATTAATCGCATACTTAAATTCTTTAAAGTAAGAGGTGAGATATGGATCAAGAGACATTAATGACAATGGCAGGATATGGAAAGTTTTTTATTCTTCTTTTTGTATTTGTAATTTTTTATAGTTATGCTTATTCTATTTATAAGAGACAGAGAACAGGAGAGAGAGACTTTGAGAAGTATACTAGCTTGGTGCATGATGACTCTTTTGATTCAGCTCCTCTTGAAAAAAGAGATAATTAAAGACGAAGGAGGAAAAATATGAATTCTATGGTAAAAGGTGGTATTTTACTGGTCATCGCTCTAATGGCAGCTACCTACTTTATGGCAGGTGATGCGTTTACATTGGGTGATGATTATATAAATGACCTTACTATGTTGGGTGCTGTAGCCATTATTGGTATTACAGTATTTGTATCATTAAAATATATCAATCAGATTAAAAATGATACGGCAACAGGTGAGTTGGCATCAGAAAACTGGGATGGAATTGGTGAGTACACCAATCCTGTTCCAATGGGATGGGCAATTATCTTCATTGGTACAATTGTATGGATGATGTGGTATCTGTTTGTGGGTTATCCTACAAATCAGTTCTCTCAAATTGGTCAATACAATGAAGAGGTAAATGAGTATAACACGAAGTTCCAAAATAAATGGGACAATATTGATGAGGGACAGATGGCTAAAATGGGTCAATCGGTTTTCTTTCTACAGTGTGCTCCATGTCACGGTGCAGAAGCCGATGGAATGGATGGAAAAGCTCAAGATTTAACAGCTAGAATGTCAAAAGAGCAGATTCTTGATGTTATTAAGAATGGTTCAAATAAATTAGGTTACTCAATGGGTGCTATGCCTCCAGGTATGGCTTCAGGTGAAGGTGCTGAGAAAATTGCAACTTGGATTTCTACAGGGATGAAGGGTGATGCTCCTGCTGAATTTGGTGCATGTTCTTCATGTCATGGTCCTGATGGAAAAGGTATGAACGGTATGGCTGCAAACCTTTCTGGGTATGATAATACTTTACTTTCTAAAGTATTAGAGCATGGTAAAAAAGGTTCAATTGGTACAATGCCAAGCTTTAAGGGTCGTCTAAATAAGACTCAAGTAACAGCAGTGTCTGCTTACCTTCAATCAATTCAAGGAGAATAGTATGGCAAATAATACACAGATAGACCCTCAAACTGAGGGGGGGCTTTTTAGTCTGCTTCATGGGCTTACAGGTTATGCGATAGCAGTGGGACTGTTATTGAGTATTTTGGGTGTGTTAACATTTTTGGCTATTGAGGTTCAAAATGAGAATGCTGAAACATTTTATTCTGTTAATCATGATCTTAATGCTCTTAAAATGAAGAGCTTAGACAATATCAAACAAAGAACGATTCAAGGAGAAAAGTAATGGATAAAATTATTGGAATAATGCTGTTTGCATCAGCAATAGTAACGATTATGCTCTCTTTTCTTGACCCAACCAGAGTATTTGTTGGTTAAATGAAAAGTTCATTGAAAAATATAGGAGTGCTTTTTGCACTTCTATTTACAGTAACAGCTTACTCAACAGCTGAGACAAATCAGAGTATTCCCCAAACAATCAATATTGATTCTAAGTTTGTTTTAGAGGGAAAAAATAGTATTGACCCACGAGCTATTAAAAAGATAGATACCATGGGAAAAGAACTTTTTGTAAAAACAGGCGTAAATGTCTATGTTTATGCAAGTAATCGTTATGCAGATAAAAATTTTAGCGATACTAAAAGCAAAATAGAGTTTATAAAAAGTTTTGAGAGCAATCTTCGTAAAGATTTAAAAGACCCTTATGTGCTTTTGACTGTTTCACTTCAAGACAAACATATCAATATGCTCTTAAGTGATGAGCTTAAAAATGTTGTAGAGAAAGATTCTATTCTTAATGGGTACATTGTTCCTCTCTTAGCCTCTCATGATAAGAATTCCCCTGAAGCAAAAATGTCAGCTGGATTGTTAAATGGTTACTCAGCTGTAGTTGAATCTATTGGTAAATCAAAAGGCGTTAAAGTAGATTCTGTTATTCATGGTAGTGGTAGAACATTTGCCATAATATGGAAAATTATCATGTACCTTATCGTTGGGCTAGGGCTTCTGGCTTATTTTTATGCACTATGGAAAGATAAAAGGAAAAATAAATGAATATAAAAGTAGAAAAATATCAACTCTGGTTAGCCTTTTTCTTTTTTATTTTTGGTATGACATTTTCCATGATTGTATGGACAGTAAAAAGTGCTGTCAATACACCTGTCTATGAAGACAAAAGTTTTATGACCTCTTACCAAGATGTTGATGACAACTATAACACTATGGTTATCTCAAATGCACAGTTTAATAACAAATACAATACAGAAGTAAATATCAACGGTAGAAAAGTTGGTATGGAGCTTAATGACTTACTCTATGGACAACGTTCATTAAAGAAGAAAAGTACCAATCAAAATATTTTAATAACAGGAGACAATCAGATATCAGTTAGCATTAAAGATAAAAAAAGTAATGCTCCTGTAACCAATGCCAATGTTACCTTTCAGGTTACAAGAGCTATTGATGATATGAGTGATATTAACCTTGATAAGTTTACATTAGAGAATAATATCTATGCTACTTCGGCTAAAATTGAAAAAGCTGGTAACTGGAATATTATTGCTAAAATTACTATTGATGATGATATCGGATATCTCTATATTAAAACAAATACAAAGAGATAATCTAATATCTCTTTATAATCTGCTACAATTCTTCTAACATTTTCTAAGGATAATCATGCCACATTTACAACACACAGCATTAATTCAAAAATATAATATTCCAGGACCTAGATACACCTCTTATCCCACTGTACCATTTTGGAATAAAGAGGGGATAAAAGAGCGTGACTGGGAAGATACGGTAAAGCGTTCTTTTAACGAAAGTAATACGCAAGAGGGGATTAGCCTCTATATTCATATGCCCTATTGTGAAAGCCTCTGTACTTTTTGTGCTTGTCACAAACATATTACTAAAAATCACTCTATAGAGGATGAGTATATCGAGACCGTATTAAAAGAGTGGAAGCTCTATATAGATATTTTAGAAGATAAACCACGAATACGAGAGATTCATCTGGGTGGAGGAACTCCAACCTTTTTCTCTTCAAAAAATCTAAAGAGAATGATAGATGGTATCTTCGAGTATGCTACCAAGTGTGATGTGTATGATTTCTCTTTTGAAGCACACCCCAATGAGACCACCGAGCATCAGCTTCAAACGCTATTTGACTTGGGCTTTAACCGAACTAGTTTTGGTATTCAAGATTATGACCCAATAGTACAAAAAGCGATTAATCGTCATCAAACATTTGAGACGGTAGAGAGGATTCATGGACTCTCTACGAAAATAGGTTATGGCTCTATCTCTCATGATATTATCTTTGGACTGCCTCACCAAAATAAAGACAATATCAAAACCACCATTGCCAATACCGTAAAGCTACGACCTGATAGAATTGCTTACTACAGTTATGCCCATGTTCCGTGGATAAAAGGGGTAGGGCAACGTGGATTTGATGAAAATGACTTGCCCAAAGATGAGTATAAGCGTGAGCTTTATGAGCTTGGTAAAAAGCTCTTTTTTGAAGCAGGTTATGAGGAGATAGGAATGGACCATTTCTCTTTGCCAACAGATAGCCTTTATAAGGCGATGAAAAGTAAAAAGCTTCATAGAAATTTTATGGGTTACACAGCAGGAAAGACACATCTAATGATAGGTCTAGGGATGTCCTCTATCTCTGATTCATGGTACAGCTTTGCTCAAAATGAGAAACGTGTAGAGGATTATGTTAATCGTGTAAATGAGGGTAAAATACCTATATTTAGAGGGCATCTGCTTACCGATGAAGATTTGGTTGTTAGAAAGCATATCTTGAACCTTATGTGTAACCTTGAAACCTCATGGGAGGATGAGAGTATGAAACTAAAGAACATAGATGAGATACTAGAGCGTCTACAAGAGATGAAAGAGGATAATCTTATTGAGATTTATGAAAATAGATTGGTAGTTAAAGAGAAGAGTCGAATGTTTGTGAGAAATATCTGTATGGCATTTGACCTCAAACTTGCCAAAGCCAAGCCTGAGGGGCGTATTTTTTCTATGACGATATAATTTTACCACCAATAATTACCTCTGTCACCTCATTTGTATGCAAAATCGTCTGAAGAGCGATATCCTCTACAGATGAGGGCATATCAGGCAGGGTTACTATCGCAAAATCTGCATCTTTCCCAATCTCTATGAGACCACTATTAAGATTAAAAAATTTAGCAGGAACAGAGGTGATGGCTTTAATAAGTAGATTTGAAAACTTATCAAGAGGGGCTTGATGATGAAGCATAAGAGAGGCTCTAAGCTCATCAAAAATATTCAGAGAGTTATTGGAGCTAAGACCATCAGTGGCAACACTAAAAGGGATACCTAAGGTGATTAACTCCTCTACAGGAAGTCTACCACATCCTAGCAGACGATTTGAGCGTGGACAGTGGGCTATGGAGTGGTTTTTCTCCGCTAGGTAGGCTAACTCCTCTTTTGTAGCCTGTACTGCGTGAGTAAAATGGGTAGGGATTTCATCAAAACTTTCAATAAATTCTGAGATATTTGTGACTGCCCGTGAAGTAGAAAAAAACTTTTTAAAAAAATCTAAAAATTCACCTGACTCTTTCTCTAGCCACTCTCGCTCTGCTTGTGATTCTAAAAAATGAGCAGAGAGAGGTAACTTTTCACTTATAGCTACATTAATGGCTCGTTTTAGGACAATAGGATGGACAGAGTAGGGTGAGTGGATAGCAATAGCAGGAATTATCCCTTTGTTGATACAATTTTTTGAAGTATCAAGACGCTCCAAGAAATCAGCATATAACATATCAGCAGTAGTCGCATTAGAGCCGATTAATTCATTAAAAAAGATAACCTTTTGAGGGGTTTGGGTGCAGACCTCTAGCTCTACTCCAAAAGAGGATATAGCCCCAAAAGTAGTAACCCCTGAAGCTAACATCTCGTTACATGCCTTTTTCATAACACGGTTGTCACACTCTGCTACTAAGTCTTCTCTATTCTTAATTACTGAGTCTAACCAAGGGATAAACTCTCCATATTTAAGCGTCGTCTTATTGGAAGAAAATTCTAAATGAACATGGGTATTTATGAATCCAGGGTAGAGAACAGTGTTGGCTTTAGTCTCTTTAATTATTGCATTTGGAAATTTAATTTGTAGGTTCGCTAGTGAATCTATTGCTTCAATTTTATGGCTATAGGCGATGGCTATATTGGTATAAAAATTCTCATTTATATAGGTGTAGGTTGTCTTTAATATGGTCATGTAATTACTTTTTTTTAATTCTAACATATTTTTAAATTTGTATAGGAAAAGAAAAATCTTTATTGAGCTTTTTAACATATTTTTTGGCTATAATACGCTACAATAAATTTTAAATATAATAAAAAATAACATTAAATGTTTAAAAAGGGAAAAGATGAAGCAGTCAACAAAAATTATTATTTTTGGTCTATTAAGCTCATTTGCACTCATCGTCACCTGTATCTATTTTCATAATGATATGGGCAAAAGTACAGATGTTAAACTTATTGCGGATACAAATAGCGAAAAAACTAATATTGTTGAAGTATTTCAATCTGATAGCACACCTCAGGTAATTAAGCCTAAGATTAGAGATTTTCAAATGCTACCAGAGAAAAAGATTGTAAAAGAGCAAGAGGTAGAGCAAAAACTAAAAGAGATAAATAAACAAATAAGAACTCTAAAGGTATCCTCTCTAGATTATAAAATGGAAAAAGAGTTAATTACTATAGATGGGAAAATGCCTATTCTTGAAAACAATGATACCTTAAAATTAATCTTAATGAGTCGATGTGAAAAGGTGAAATGTGATAAAAAAATACATTTCTCTTCGGAGCAGGTGATGCCAAAATGGAAAGCATTGGTAACTGAGACAATTAACCTGTTTCATCATGAAAATATGGAAATGGCTAATTTAACAGTTGATGGAAACTCTATTTATATTTCTGGAGAGTTTAAAGAGAAAGAGTCTATGGCTAAACTCAAAAAGATATTAACTCCCTATTTGACGATTTATAATATAAAAAATGAGACTAGTCTAAAAGAGAGAGAAGTCATATTGGCAAAAGTAGAGACTCCTCAAGTCAATACAGATAATAGTTTAAGTAAAAATAGTTCTCTTGAAAGTATTTCTAGTAAAAGTAATTCTGTTAAAAGTAGTTCTATTAAAATAATAGAGGAGCAGATTTCAGATATCTTAAAAGAGAAGCATATTAACTTCTATAGAAATCGTGCAAAAATTACTAAAAAAGGTAGAAAAACACTTGATGAAATTATTTTTATTCTAAAAAAACAGAAAGATATTTATATTGAGGTACAGGGTCACACAGATGCGAGTGGAAAGGCAAAAACAAATCAATGGATTAGTACACAACGTGCAAAAAGTGTTAAAAATTATCTAGGGAGTAGGGGGTTAAATCCTAAACATATTGTTGCTAAAGGTTTTGGGGAGACAAGACTACTACTTAAAAATAGACCAAATAGTGCAATCAATAGACGTGTTGAAATTAAAATAAAAAGGAGATAAATAATATGTATGAAATTATAGGAAAAATAGTATTCTGTTTGCTTTTAGCACTCTTATTAGGTGCTATTATTGGATGGTTGCTTTCACGAGCATTACATGCAGAAGAGTTCTTAGAGGAGAGCTTGGAGGAGGAGTATGCAGATAGTGAAGCTGTGATTCGTATGAAGCAGTTGGAGAAGCTTTATGAAAATGAAAAGTCTCTCTCTACAGAATATCTTAAGACCAATAAAGATTTAAAAGGTCAACTAATGAAAAAGAATACGTTGCTAACGAATACCTCAGAGACATTAAGGAGACTTCAAACACAAAAAAATAGTACAAATAATAATGCACTCATTAAAACTTTTGAAGAGAAGTTGGCAAAGAAAGATAAAGAGTTGTTAGAGTTTGAACAGGTTTTGATTAAAGCTGAAGAGATGATTGAGCTAAAAGAGAATGAAATTAAAAAATTAGATAAGAAGAAATGAATCTTGTCCGACTCTGGTTCTAAATCCAACCCGATGAACTGTCTCAATGACGTGTGATGCTAAACCTAATTTTTTACCTTTGTAAATGGGATTAGATTGAAGTGTGGTGGGTCGGGGGAGACTCGAACTCCCGACCACTCGGTTATGAGCCGAGTGCTCTAACCAACTGAGCTACCGACCCTTTAATTAAGAGTTGTCAGTTGACCGAAAGTGGATGCCTAATGCGTTTACTTGGCTTAATCATCGTTATTTTCGAGTCAGAATTATACATAAAATAGAAACGAAAAGCAAGTAAATTCTCTAAAATACCAAAAAGAAATGAAAAAATAATAAAAGAGGTTCCTCCGTGGCTAAACATTGGGAGTGGAAGCCCCACAACTGGGGCAAGTCCAATGGTCATAGAGATATTTACCCCCATATAGATAAAAAAGAGAAAAGCGATGCCCGAAGCTAGAACTTTTACAAAATAGTCTTTGGATTTTGCCATGGAAATCTGTAAAAGATGGATAATCAGCCATATATAGAGAAAAATAACTGAGAGAATTCCTACAAATCCCAAACGTTCTCCTAGATATGCAAATATAAAGTCAGTAGATGAAACAGGCAAAAATTTGAGTTGAGTTTGTGTGGCATCATCTCTCTCTTGTCCATTAAGCCCACCTGAACCGATGGCGATAAGTGATTGCTGTACGTGGTAGCTAGGCTCTCCTAAAAAGTTTGCAATACGTTGCTTTTGATAGGGTTTTAGTCCATAAGTATAGAGGAGAGGAGCAGATAAACCCACAACCAAAATTAGTACTAGCCATATACGAGATTGAATACCAATAATAAAAAGAACTCCAAAGCCTGTCAAAAGAAGTACCAAGCCTGTTCCTAAATCAGGCTCTTTGGCAATAAGCACAAATGGTAAAAGGATATAAAAAGAGAGTTTGATGAACATTCTGAAGCCATAACCAGACTCTGGTGGAGGGTTACGGGTAATAATATAGCCAAGCATCATCAGTACTGTAATTTTAATAAATTCAGAGGGTTGCAGAGTGAGTCCCACAACAGGTATCTCTATCCATCGTTGAGCCCCTAAAATACTTTTACCAAAGAACTCTACACTAAGAAGTAGTACCAAGTTGACCCAATAGGAGAGGGGGATGAGCCACTTGTATTGTCGCCATGGGATTAAAAAAGCTACCAAAAATACTAGGGCAGAGATAGCATAGTAGACCATCTGTTTTTGAAAAAGACGGGGTTGTATCTCCAAGACTAAATATGAGGAAATAACAAATAGTGGAATAAGTTGTAAGATTAAGATGAAATTAAATTGTTGTAGTATTCTACGGTCAAATTGAAACCAGTTTTTCATAGTATGCTCTAGTAGTGGGATAAGGTATATTATATCTAGCTATTAATTAATCTTAAGTACTGAAGAGAGTTAATAAGGCACAAAAAGAGAAATGTACCTATATTATGTTTTGTCTATCAATTTAAAAGGAGGAATGGAAAAATTCTCTCTTCAAATACTTAAGATATAAGAGAGTATATCTAAATCGGATAAAATTACTCTTAATAAGAATTCAAAATATTAAATATTTTTATAAGTTTTAGAAGTAACGCCTGTTTCTAGGGCTTTTCTTACTATTTTTTTTCTGATTTGAATCACTATTATCCTTTTTTGATATTCTTTCGGCTATCTCTTTTGCTTTTTTTAAGGTTGACTTCTCCTCTTTGGTGCTTTTTTTCTGCTTTTTTTCATTATTTATCTTAGGTTTATACTCAAATCCTTCGGTGGATATGCTATCTAGTGTCTGATTGATAAGTATCTCTATCTCTTTAAGCTGTTCTTTCTCTTTTTCACAAATCAGTGAGAGGGCTTGACCATTTTGTTTTGCACGTCCTGTTCGTCCAATTCTGTGAATATAATCCTCATTTTTAAGGGGAAGTTCAAAGTTTATGACGTGAGGTAGATTAATAATATCAATTCCTCTAGCAGCTACATCAGTAGCTACTAAAACAGATATCTTCTGCTCTTTAAAGGCATTTAGTGCTTCAACTCTCTGTCCTTGGCTCTTGTCTCCGTGTATCGCTTGGGCTTTGATAGAGGCATCATTGAGCTTTTGAACAATAATATTGGCTTGTATTTTGGTATTGGAAAAAATCAGAACCTGATGCCATCTACTATTACGAATAAGTGTTGTGAGTAGAGAGATTTTATCCTCTTCCTTGACAAGGTGTATCAGCTGTTTAACTTGTTTGGTAGAGAGATTCTCTTTGTCTATCTCGATGGTGATAGGATTGTCTAAAAAAGAGTTAGCAAGTTTCATAATCTTAGGAGGAAAGGTAGCTGAAAACATAATGGAATGTCTCTTTTTCTCGCCTATTTTTTTAGGAATTTGAGCGATAATTGCCCGAATATCATCAATAAATCCCATATCTAGCATTTTATCTGCTTCATCTAAAATGACTATTTTAACATTGGAGAGATTGATGCTTCTGTTTTTGATGTGTTCTCGTACTCTAGCCGTAGTGGAGACAGCGATATTTGCTCCTGTACGAATCTCTTTGACCTGTGAACCGAGTTTAATCCCTCCATAGAGTGCTACCGATTTATGAGAGAACTCTGTGGCATAGGCTTCTATCTTTTCATGGATTTGAAGTACTAGTTCACGGGTAGGGGCTAGGATGAGTGCATCTATCTTATAGCGTTCATCTCCCTTTTGTGGTTCATCTCTCTCCTCTAGGTTCTCTAGCATCGGTAGCACAAAAGAGGCTGTTTTCCCTGTTCCTGTTTGAGAGGTGGCAAGAATATCCTTCCCCTCTAGGAGTAGGGGAATGGACTCTTTTTGTATCTGGGTAGGTTCAATATATCCCAGTTGCTTGATGGTGTCTTGTAGTTTTTGTGAAAGCATTAAGCTTTGAAATGACATGGTCTATCCTTGATGAGGTTTTTATAAAAATGCTAATAGAGAAGCTGTGACAGCCACATTGAGTGACTCAACACCTCGTTTCATTGGGATGATAATGGAGGTGTTAGAGAGTTTTTCTACTTCTTTGGTTACCCCTTCGCTCTCATTTCCTAAGATAAAAATACTCTTAGTACTGTAATTTTGCTCTTTGTAACTTTTTTGGGCATGAGAAGAGAGGGTGTAGAGTTGGGCTTTACTCTCTTTGAATTTTTTTAAGCTTTTAATTAAAGATTTAGTTTTGATAATAGGAATTTTAAATAGTGTTCCCACACTGGCTTTGATAACTAAGGGTGAAATCTGTACAGAGTTTTTGGTTGGAAGGAGTATCGCATCGACATCACCTGCCACACAAGAACGGATTATCATCCCTAGATTTTGGGGATTATGAATTCCATCAAGAGCGATGATTTTATAGGTGTTATGCTTTTCTATAAACTCCTCATCACTGATGGCGTGTTCAAGTACAATATCTAGTGCCACGCCTTGGTCTTGTTTGGCATTTTTAGAGATGCGAGAGAGTCCTTTTTTATCATGATAGGCAATATTTACTTCTCTTTTCTTAGCAAGGTTAACCATATTTTCTAGTTGTGCTACGGGTCTATTTGAGTCTGAGAGGTGAAGTTTATACACGGTAATGGCATCATCTTCCAAGACTTCTAATACTGCATTGCGTCCATAAATAGTAATAATTTTAGCAAAAAAGGCTTTTTTTGCTAAGTACTCGGCTGAATCTTCTATTTGTCTGTTCCATTCCAAGCGATGGTCGCTTTGCCTTTCTCGTTAAAATCAACAGCAGGTAATCCCATAATATTGTATCCATTGTCAACATAGTGAACTTCACCTGTAACAGCAGAGCTTAGGTCTGAGAGCAGGTACATTCCAGAGTTTCCTACTTCGTGAATTGTTACATTCTTCTTAAGAGGTGCATGGGCAGAGTTCCATTTGAGTAAAAAGGAAAAATCTCCAATTCCCGCAGCAGCTAATGTTTTGATAGGACCTGCTGAAATGGCATTGACCCTGATTCCATCTTTTCCTAAATCTTCTGCCATATATTTGACGGTCATCTCCAACGCAGCTTTTGCCACTCCCATAAGGTTATAGTTAGGAACATATTTTACCCCACCAAAGTAGCTAAGTGTTAGTACTGATGAGTTAGGAGAGAGTAGAGGTTTAAGCTCTCTGGTAATCTCTATAAGGGAGTAGACTGAAATATCCATCGCAATATCAAACGCTTCTTTTGGAATGTCTATAAATCTTCCACCTAAACCCTCTTTTGGAGCAAATGCGATGGAGTGTACAATAAAGTCAATTTTTCCCATATCTTTTTCAATAGACTCTTTGAGTGCTTTTATCTCTTCTGGTTTACTCACATCACATGGATAAAATTTAGCCCCACACTCCAAATCTTCTGCTATGGGTGCTAGTTTTCTCTCAAATCTCTCATTTAAAAATGTAATTGCCATCTCAGCACCTTGTGCTTGACATGCCTTTGCAATACCGTATGCAATTGATTTTTTATTTGCAATTCCTAGGATGATTCCTTTTTTGCCTTTCATTATCATGATTAATAGTTCCTCTTTTTTTTGATGGCGTATTTTAGCACGATTGAGATAGAATACACGTTATATATTTTAAATTAAGGTATAAGATGAAAAAAATTCTAATTATAAGTACAGGTGGAACATTTAGCAAAGTTTACAACCTACTAAATGGAGAGCTTGAGGTTGATACTACAAATCAAGCTCTAAAGAGTTTGGCAAAGCATTGGATGGTTAATTTTACTATTGTCAATATAATAGGAAAAGATAGCCTTTATATGACTGATGATGATAGATTTATTATCGCTCAAATGGTTAAAGAGAGTGAGGTAGAGCGTATTATCATTATTCATGGAACTGATACCATAGACAGAACAGCTCAATATCTAGCAGAGTGTCATTTGAATAAAAAAATTATCTTAACAGGGAGTATGGTTCCTTTTTCTATCAATCCAATAGAGGCAACAGCAAATTTTAGTTCAGCCTATGGATATATTTCTATTGTTGATAAAAATGGTGTCTATATTGGTATTAATGGAAAAATAGGTTCATTTAAAAAAATAAGGAAAAATAGGAAAAAAGGATTTTTTGAAGTTAAAGAATAAAAAAGTCCAACGATAAAGAGGTTTCTATTCTCTAGCGATTTAGAAATAGGGGGATACTAAAGAGAAACATATATCGTTGTAATTGAATTATAACACAATAAAACTTTAATATAATTAAACATTGATATTTTTTTCTGTTTTTTTTAATAAGGAAAAATAGGAGAAAAGGATTTTTTGAAGCTTAGGAATGCAAATTAAATAAGTACCAAATTTCAAAGGTAAATAAACGAATAGATTTAGCTATAGTTTGACGCAGGACTACTCCCCGTAATTCAAGGAAAATTAGAGTTAAAGATATTTGTTTAGTTGCCTTTGAAATTTGGTAGTTATTTAATTTGTATTCCTTAGTAGTAAAGAGGCACAACAACAAAGAGGTTTCTATTCTCTAGCGATTTAGAAATAGGGGGATACTAAAGAGAAACATATGTTGTTGTAAATGAATTATAACAGAATAAAACTTTAATACAATTAAACATTGATGTTTTTTTATATTTTTTTTGAAATTTTTTGACTTAACACTAATTTAACGATAATATGCTAACATTAAAGAAAGCATTTAAACATCTAAAAATCAAAGGTAAAAATGAAATCTTTAAAGGCTATATTGATAATTACGGGTATTACTCTGCTTATTATTACGATTTTTGTCTCTTTGGCAGACAGACAGCATATGGTAACACTAAAAACAGACAATTTAGAGAAAAAACCTTTGCCTATTGTGTTGCATCACTATCAAGACAGTGATTGTGGTATGGTTATTGACAGCTTGGAGTATGCATCACAAATAATTGCTCCTAATGGAAATACATGGTTTTTTCATGACCACGGTGGTATGGTCTCTTGGTTAAACCGAAAATCGTTTAAAAACGAAGCGATTCTATGGGTCTATGCTAAAGACAGTAAAAAGTGGATAGATGCCAAAAAGGCATATTACAGTCGTGATGAAGAGACCCCTATGCACTATGGTTTTGGAGCATATGAGCATCAAAAAGAGAATCTAATAGATTTTAAAACGATGGAACTCCATATGCTACGAGGGGAACATATGGCAAACCCAACAATTAGAAAACAGCTACTAAAAGGGGCGTAATGGAAAATGTAGAGATACTATATATTATGGGAATAGCATTTCTTGGCTCGTTTGGTCACTGTATCGGAATGTGTGGAGGGATTGTTATTGCCTATTCAGGGACTAAAATTGACCAAAAGTGGGGAAAAACCAAACAGGCAATCTCTCATCTGTTTTACTCCTTTGGACGCATCACTACCTACATGACCCTTGGAGCAATATTTGGCTATCTGGGAGGGGTGGCAAGTTTTAATAATACAGCTAATGGAGTCATGTGGATAGTTGTTGGGGTTGCCATGATTTTTGCAGGGCTTTCATTGCTAGGAAAAACAAAATTTTTGGTAATGATAGAGCATTCTCTCTCCAAATCAATATGGTATCAGCAGAGTTTTAAAGCTCTACTTAGAAATCAATCACTACTAAGTTTCTATCTTTTGGGGATGTTAAATGGTCTACTACCTTGTGGATTGGTCTACTCCTTTGCGATTATCGCCACCAGTACAGGAAGTGTTTTTTCAGGGGCATTGGTGATGTTTGTTTTTGGTATTAGTACCATTCCTGCTCTCTTCTCACTAGGATTTTTTGTGGGAATATTTAACCAGTCCTCATTTAGAAATATAATGATACGTCTCTCTGCAATTGCTGTGATACTCTATGGACTCTTTACTATCTATAATGGATACCGTTATTTGGTCGAACCTGATAGAACCATTTTAGAATGTCATTGATTTAAAAGTAAAAAATTAAAAAAGGAAAAACTTAATTAACATGAAAAAAACACTATTATTTATGATTATCTTACTATCAATCCAATCTTATGCTAGTGAGATGTTCACTAAAAGAGCATCAGGCAAACCTATCTTTATTCAAGAGGGAGAAAAAAAATACTGGTGTCCCATCTGTGGAATGTCACTAAAGAAATTTTATAAAACCTCACACGTTACAGAAAAAAAACAGTTTTGTTCTATAAGATGTCTAGCAGTATCTGTAGGTTCAATCTCATCAAATAACATAAAAGTAGTAGATGCAAAAACAGAAAATTTAATAGATGCCAAAAGTGCCTTTTATGTAGTAGAGTCCGATATATCAGGAACAATGAGTGAAGTAAGCAAAATAGCCTTCGCCAAAGAGGAGGATGCCAAAGCCTTTTCGGAGGAGTATGATGGAGAAGTTATTAGTTTTCAAAAAGCGTTTGAGATGGCAAAAAAGAGCTTACTGTCTGATATTGCCATGCTACAAAAAAAGAAAGAGAAGATGATATATCCAATGGGAAAAAAGATTTTTTCTAAAAAATGTCAACAAGATATCAACCTTAGTAACTTCTATTCTATTAACGAGCTAAAAGCCTCACTTATTAACGACAAGCTATGTAAAAATCTAAAAGGTATGCAGTCCCAAGCTGTAACCCTCTATCTTTGGGAGGTGAAAAGAGCTAACCTTTTAGAAAAGATTGGTGAGAGTATCACTCTCTCCAAAGATGAAAAATGTCCTGTCTGTGGGATGTTTACCTACAAGTACCCAAAATGGGCTACGCAGATTTTTTATGGAGGGAGACACTTCTCCTTTGATGGAGTAAAAGATATGATAAAGTTCTATTTTGATGCAACCAAATGGGGGAAATATGAGGGTGCTACCAGAGATAAAATTAGTAAAATATTGGTGACAGACTACTACTCACAAAAGGCAATAGATGGAACACAGGCTTACTATGTCATTGGTTCAGATGTACTAGGACCTATGGGAAATGAGCTGATACCTTTTACACAAGAGTCCGATGCCAAGAGTTTTTTTGATGATCATCATGGAAAAACCATTGTTAGGTTTGATAAAATAGTAGAAAAAGAGGTCTACAGACTAGATGAATAGAAAAAGTTACCTACTGTCTTATATCTTTGTTTGGGTTATTCTCTTTTTAATCGTAGAGATAATATATCTGAAACAGAGCAAATCTATGAGCCTAAAACAGCAAGAGAAAAAAGAGCAGTTTGTAGCCATAGCAGGGCTTCCAGACCTTGCTATTGTCACCGAGACCTCAACGGTACGGCATAGAAGCATGAGTGATTTATTCTCTATTTATCGTGATGATGCTACGCTTCGTGAATATTTCCCCTCTACTTTTGTCTATTCTCATTCGACTGTTATTAATAAGGATTCTTCTATTGAAAATTAAAATTCCTCTATTGCTAAAGCCATCAGTTCCTATTTTTGCAAGAAGTCTATTACAAACTAAAATAAACCTCTACCTAATAGAGTTTGCAATAAATTCACTGCTAAGAGCCAAAAGTAAAAATATATTTATTTTAGTGGTTTTCACTCTACTCACCTCTCTTTTGACCTCTGTATTTCTTATTACAAGTTCTATCAAATATGAGCTTCAATCCACGGTAAACGCCCTTCCTCAAATTACCGTGCAGAAGATAAAAGCAGGACGACACTATGACATAGAAACCTCTGTGGCTGATGAAATTTTGACGATTGCAGGGGTGAGTGAAGCTGTGCCAAGAGTGTGGGGTTACTACTACTTTGCGAATGCAGGGGTAAACTTCTCAGTAGTGGGAATAGAGCAGTATGCGTCTCAATACAAGGAGAGTTTAGCCAAGGTAGTAGAGAAGTTTGATTTTGATGAACTCGGTAGCTCTATGGTGGTGGGGCAGGGGGTCAAAGAGGTGATGAGTGCCAACTACTATGGTGACTATTTTAATTTTATTAAACCAGATGGAAGTCTACAAAAAGTGGCTTTAGCAGGGGTGTTTGATGGAGAGACAGAGCTGGAGTCCAATGATATGATTTTAATGCCAACAGAGCTGGTACGAGAGGTTTTTGATATGAGAGAGGGGAAAGCCACGGATATTGTGGTCAAAGTGCCAAATGTAGATGAGATAACTACCGTGGCATCTAAAATCAAGCTCCTCTATCCCGATACACGTGTGATTACCTCTAGTGATTTACAGATAAGCTATCAGAATATTTTTAATTATAAGAGTGGGCTCTTTTTGGCTCTTTTTATTATCTCTCTGTTTACCTTTTTTATGATTATCTATGACAAAGCAAGTGGATTAAGTAGTGAAGAGAAGCGAGAGATAGGGATACTCAAAGCGATAGGCTGGAGGGTAGATGATGTACTCAAAGAGAAGTTTTATGAGGCATTTATCCTCTCATTTTTGGCATATCTTTTTGGAGTACTCCTCGCTTTTGGTTTTGTATATATTTTTCAAGCACCACTCTTAAGGGAGATATTTGTAGGCTATTCTCAATTAAAAACCTCTTTTGAGTTACCATTTGTATTTGATATTCAGGTACTCTTTTTGGTCTTTTTTCTCTCTGTTCCCATCTATGTGGGAGCGACCATTATTCCTGCGTGGAGGGCTTCAACACTTGAAGTAGATGAGGTTATACGCTAATTAAGCAACCATTTTATAGTGTTCTACTCTATAGTTTAGTTTGTCCTTATCTTTTGGTGCTAAGCTTTTTACAAAGATACGTTGGATAATACCTTTTGGTCGGCTCATCATCTCCATAAGGTCAGTATAACTCATATTGTTTTCATTTAAATGTCGGTTTAGATAGATTAAAGAGGCTTCAACTCCTCGTCTTTTTTCTATGCCTAATAGTATCTGGTATAGCTCTATAAGCTCATAGATGTTCTCTTCGGGAATCGCTTCTCTAAAGGCAAAAAAGCTAGAAATTTGACCTGTTATCATCTCTCTTTCTGGTTCAAAATCGGTAATCGCCCAGTAATACTCTCCTGATTTTGCTAAATTTTTAACAATAGCTTGTATTTTTTTTCCTTTTTTTATCGCTTGGATAATTAAAAAAAAGATAGCTTGTGGCATATCAGGATGACGTAATGCATCATGAGGAGTTCCTACAATTTCATCTGGTGTATATCCTACAACAGAGCTAAAACTTTCATTAACAAAGGTAATATCCCCTTGCATATTTGTTTTTGTTACCATCATGTCATGAGAGCTAATAGTGAGTTCTTCGTCTATTGGAAGTGGTCTATATAATTTCATGTTAAAATCCCTTTTTATATCTGGTTTCCTATACTTATTGATTGAAATTGTAGGATTAGAGTTGGTAGTAAATATGAAATTTTGAGATAAAATCATAACTTTTTTTAATATTAATAATTATATTAAATTATATATTTAAGAATTATTCTCTGAAATCACCACTCTCATAGAGCCATTGGTTTTTAATTTTTAAAAATCTACTTCTCTCCATTATCTCTCCTGAACTAAGTTCTGCTCTAAAAGTGACAAAGGACTCCTCTTTTGTTTCTATGGTATTAATAATTTTCAATCCTAAAAACTCTGTATCTTGACAAAACCCCTCAATACTGGCTATCCAAGCAACTGTATTAGAGCTATAATCAACATTGTCAGGATGGGTAGTTTTAACAAGATAGGAGCTATTACCCACGGCATATGCACTATAGCGAGACCTCATAAGAAGCAGAGCAGTTTTAGGCTTTGCTCCCTGGTGATAAATTAAACAGCATTTTTTATATTTCTGACGGCTTCCACATGGGCATGGAGCGTTTGGGCTTATTTTTTTCATGGGGGATTATAGCAAATTTGAAATTTTTTTATAGGTTGTTTTAAAAAAAAGGTATAATTTTATAACTATTAAAGACTTTTCCTGAAAAAGGTAAGTATTATATTAATTTGGAATCAGGGACTTTAGTCCCGAATAAGGCGAGGTTAAAGTCATTGTTTCCAATATTTTTAAAATTAATTTTGGGATTGAGGCAAAGGAACAACCATGATAAGCCTAAAAAACATAACAAAAAAATATGAACTAAATAAAAACAACACCATAACAGCCCTAGATAATATCTCATTAGAGATAAAAGAGGGTGAATTGGTGATTCTAAAAGGGGTAAGTGGCAGTGGTAAGAGTACAATTCTCTCTCTTATCGCTTCGCTTACCAAACCAACTACAGGTGATGTGATGGTTAACAATAAGAGAGTATCGAAACTTCCTGATAACTTTGCTTCGGATTATCGTCAAGAGGATATTGGGTTTATTTTTCAGAGGTATAATCTTATTGTTAGGCTTAGTGTGAGTGATAATATTTTGCTTCCACTTGTGCCAATAAATCCTGATGAGGTGGAGGCTAAAGAGAAGCTCTATCGGGTGATGGAGCAGTTTGATATTGTGGATAAGAGAGATACTATGGTGCGTAACCTCTCAGGAGGGGAGCAACAGAGGGTTGCTATTGCTAGGGCGTTGGTTAACGACCCCAAGATAGTAATCGCTGATGAGCCTACAGCGAATTTGGATGAGAAATTATCTTTGGATTTTATTGAGATTTTGAAAGGGTTAAAAGAGAGTGGCAGGACGATAGTGGTTGCCACCCATGACCCTCTGTTTTTTGATTTGGAGATAGTGGATAGGATAGTTGATGTGCAAAGTGGAAAAATCTTATGATGTTGACCCCTGAAGTTTTAGCAATATTGATATTAAATAGTATCTTTTTGATTTTTGCACTAGTGGCTTTTGTACTTTCGTTGAAGATATTTTTTAGATGGGATATGGAGGTGACGACACAAGAGCAGTATAGTTTAGAGAAACAGAGCTATTTGGGGGCGACTATTATCAAATATATCTTTGCCATAAAGCTTCCTCTCTTTCTATTTTTTGTCTTTACATTAGATAAAATATCAACACTTCTTACAGGAGCAATGTGTGGAGCAGGGGTGGTGGATGCTACTGATTATGGTTCATATCTGCTTATTTTAAAGCTTATAAACCTCTATCTTTTTGGATTTTGGTTGACCTTACACTACTTGGATATCAAAAGTCCAAATCTACCATATACGAGGCTAAAGTTTGAGTTTTTTATGGTGGCTTTTCTCTTTTTAGTTATTGAAATTGTACTAGAGGGGATAATGTTTACCTCAATTGATATTAATAAGATGGTAAGCTGTTGTGGGACGCTCTACTCTAGCTCATCTACCTCAGCTATTGGAGGGATATTCTCGATTGATAGGGTGGTGATGTTGACACTCTTTTACGGAAACTTTACCCTAATGGCTATTTTTTATAAGTTGAGGCTCTTCTATCTATTTGCCATTTCAAATTTTAGTTTTATTTTGGTCTCCCTTATCTCATTAATACAGTTTTTTGGGACATATATTTATCAATTGCCAACCCACCACTGTCCATTTTGTTTTTTACAGAGTGATTATTATTACGTGGGCTATCTTCTTTATGGTTTACTATTTCTAGGAACATTTTACGGGATAAGAGTAGGAGTTGTAAAAATATTAGGAGAAAATGAGGGTAGGGGGCTAACATACTCTTTGTGGTTTAACTTTGCTTATGTGGTGTTGGTCTCATCTTATGTGGTTGTCTATTTTATTAAAAATGGGGTTTGGTTATAACACCCCATTTTATCACCTTTTTAGATAAGCTTTTTTTAGCTCTTGATAGAGTTCATCAGGTTTTATACTCTTTTGTTTATTGAGTAAACTCTGCATCACCACATTATCCTCTTTTCCATCCCATATTTTGATGTATGAACCATCCTTATATCCATTGTCTTGTCTGAACTTATTTAAGATGTTTTTACCAATATAAAGAGCATAAAGAGTAGAGAGATTAAGACCGAGTTTAGAAGTGACATTTAGAAAACTGTTGGTGAGTTGGTTGATATCATTTGAACAAAATAGTACTTTTATCATCTCCTCTACCAAGGCTATCTGCTCATAACTCTCAAGTTGGCTCTTTTGTGCCTCTTCTAAGTTTTTGTAACTATCCATTGCAATGATATTTTCTGCTAACTGCTCTATTGTCCCTAAAGCATCTACTTTGTAGAGACGTAGTGCTTCAGACATTATAAAATGCCAAATATCCACAAGCTCTATTTTAATATTTTCATAATCAGGCTCTGCATCTATATTTTTCCAATGTTTCCACGGATAGGACTCAACCAGTTCAGCCGATTCAAGATATATGCATCGTCGCCAATCAATTTTTTTGCCATTCTTCGTGATTCCATCTTCCCAGTTTTCTCCATTGGTAGCATCGTTTAGTTGTTGCTGTAGCTCTAGCATCTGTAGTATTTGACTCATTTTAGACCTTTTTGATTTTTTGATTTCTATTTTTCTATTTTTCTATTTTGGATGTAATTATATCTGCAACATTTTTAGAACTACCATGAGAGAGATATGATTTTAGCTCTTTTGCTTTTTGGGTAAATATTTCTCTATCGGTGTTATGATACTCTTTTAGTAGATTCTCTACAGTGACACGCTCTTGAAGCAGTTCATTATGTAGCGTGGTGTTATTGTAATTTGTCAAGATGATATTGGCAAGTCCTACTTGGCTGATACCAAATAGCTTTGTTCCAATAAAAAAATCTATCTTCTTCGCAATAAAGCTAAGGGTAAATGGTGTACCAATAAGAGCAGACTCTAGCGTGGCTGTTCCCGAACAGATAAAGGCAAACTCCGACTCTGCCAAAGCTGTTTGGGTATCTGTTGAGACCTCAAATATAGATATATCTCCATAAAGCTCTTTTATCTTAGTAGATGAGAAGCTTTGAGGGATAATTAAAATGGCTTTTTTATCAGAGAGTTTTCTGCGTACCTCTTTAAAAATAGGAAGCAGTTTTAAAATTTCACTTTTTCTACTTCCTGGCATAAAGGCGATGCTTTTACTATTTTTATCATGTTGTACGGATATCTCATCAAGTAGTGGATGACCGATATATTTGGCTTTGCTACTGTAAAAATTAACTTCAAAGGGTAATATTCCTAAAAGGTGGTCACAATATTGCTCTAATTTTTTAGCACGTTTGGGACGTGTGAGCCAAATTTGTGGTAGAATATAGTAGATTATCTCTTTATCAGGATAGGCAATTTTGAGTTTTTTGGCAAGTGGAAGATTAAAACCTGATGCGTCCATTAGTAAAATTTTATCTACATCTTTTGCCAACTTTACCATCTCATCGGCTACTTTAAATAGCCATCTTATTTTTTTGATGGTATCAACCACACCCATAATTGCCATTTCGCTAATATCATAAAGAGGCTCTCCCCTCTCTTTGGTACTTAGCTCTTTACTAAATATACCAAGAAGTTGAATATCGTTAGTATGCTTCAAAATCTCTTTAAGATGGAGATTTGAAGAGGGTTCATGGGCAGATACAAGAAGTTTCAAGGGCTTTTTGAAAGGCTTTTTTAAGAGCTGTTTATCCAAACTTTAGACCAGCAAAAAAACCAGCTACTGCTCCTACACCTGAACTAAATTTCATACTTGAAAGTCTCTCTTGTAGCATACTTGTTAATCCTTTAAATGAATCAACACCTTGTGAAACACCATTGGTTAATGCCTCTTCATTGACTGTTGAAACACCTTGTGACTCAAGTACAAAAAGAGCCACCAATCCCAAACCTAAGAAAATGAGAAGAAGTTTAAAAAACTTTTTCATAAAATACCCAACGGCTAAACCGATAACAAAGTGAGTCCCCATATCCAAAAAAGGAAAAGGAGAAACATCTCCACTTGTTGCTGTTGTTGTCGTTGCTGTGTGTGAATTTACTGCATACTCTTCATTCATTACTATTTCTTCCTTATATATTTTATAGTATGGATTATATCTTAATTTTGTGTATTAATTACCATTACCAATGAGTGCATCACATAAATCAAAACGGTTATGTGTCATAAGGTGAACTTTTGGGTGTAGTTTTAAAATATTATCAAACAGTGTCTTGGATATCTCAAATCCTACTTGTTGCTCCTGCTCTTCGCCATCCATCGCGGCGAGGTTCATCTCATCTATAATCTCTTTTGGTACAGTAATTCCAGGTACTTTATCAGAGATGAAATTGGCTGTTTTAGCACGTACCACAGGGAATTGACCCAACACAAGCTCTGCTTCTTTTGCCGTATCTCTTACACTCTCATGTTTACACTCTTCAAAAATATCCAGTAGCTCTTTGGCATTCTCCAAATCATAAACAGGCTGAGTAATAATTCCTCTTGCCCCATAGTTTAGCTTTTTAAGTATTTTCTTTTTGATATGTCTCATATCTTTGGCATAGGCATTGGCTACAGCAAATGGATAGATAGGTTTTGGTTTAGGGTTAAGCTCTCTATTGGAGTAAGAGAAGCCATTGTTTATCTTATAGATGATACTCAAAAGCAGAGTCGAGTCACGCTCTAGCACCCCTTTTACCTCAGGCTGGTCAGAAAATTTAGCAGGGTCACCTGTCAGTGCCAAGATACAACGCAAATCAAAATCATTCGCCCCCAAAAGGGTTGATTGAAGTGAGAGTTTATTCTTGTCTCTCATGCTCATGGTCGCAATCACAGGCTTTCCGAATCTCTGTTGTACCTGAATTGCCGAGAGTACTCCCGACATTTTAAGCTTTGCCAATGGATTGTCTGTCACTGAAAAACCAGCCACTTTTTCATGCAATTTTAGCTTTTCAATCTTTCGGATAATGGGTTTAATAGAAGCACCATGAGGAGGGGTAATCTCTATGGTTATAAAAGGTCTGTCGCTATGGAGTGTTTTACAAAAAATTTCAAACATATATTTTATTTTAGTCCTAATAAGTAATTGGGCATAATTTTAGCCAAATCTAACATAGAGAGAGTTTTATCATGAGGGGTAAAAATTTTAAAAAGGTACTATTCCTAACATATGTCAATAACACATTAAAAGAAAAATCTATATTTTAATCAACCACCAAAACCTCCCCAAATAAAACCTCTTGCATCTTGGGCATCACCCATAAAACATCAATTATTGGTATCTGCTCTGGAAATGTGCCGTCTCCGTCGGTGAAGTAGATTAAAAATTTAAAATCCTCATGGCTTGATTCCAAATGCTCGAAAACAGGTCTAAAGTCTGTTCCTCCTCCTCCTTTAACGGTGGAGTTTAGAGGTTCATGGGGGGTGAGTTGTTGGATATTTTGAATCTCTGCATCGCACTCTATTAGCTCAATCATGTAGTGGGTGAAGAGTTGCATTATCTCCTCTAGTTCTGCTAAAAATTTTCTAAGTAGTTGGTCATCAATGGAGGCAGAGGTGTCGATGGCAACGGATATTTTTAACTCCTCTCCATAGATAGAGGGTAAGGCAATACCACGGTAGAGATGCTTTTTAGAGGGGGGGAACATTCTGTAGTCGCTTTTGGCGTGGACATTGACATATCTGTATAGCTCCTCTCTCCATGAAATTTGAGACGGTTTGGAGGTTTGTATGATTCGCTCTATGCCTTTGGGTAGGTTGCCTTGTTTTTCTAGTTTGACTCCTAGTTGCTCCAAGATAAGCTCATACTCTTCTTGGGAGAGTATCTCCTCTTTTAAAAGGTCTTCTTCTTGTATCTGTTCGGTCTGTTGCTCCTCTTGCTCGTCTGCTTCTTCGATATCCAGTTCACCCAAAAGGGTGGTGTATATCTGCTCGGTATAGAGTCGCTCAAAACGGGTGCTGTAGTTTGCCATTGGTGGAAGCATAAAGCCATTTTCTACTAGCAAATCATTGATGGCATAATCAGAGGCTAATTGCCATATGGAGGAGACTTTTCCTGCCCCTCTCTCATCGTGAAAGAGGGCTTGGTGCATCGCTGCGTTTGCGAGTAGGGTGGTAAGCTCGTTTGGGGTTAGTGCTTCGATATACTCACTGTTATACTCAAAAACATCGCCCAGATTTCTCTTATTGATAAGCTTGTCATTTTCTTGTAAGGTTAGAGATGTTACAAGTGTCCCAAAGTATGGGTTTTCTAACATTAGTTTACTTTTTGCCTCTCCTATTTTTTTACCTATCACCGTTGAATAACCTTTACATCTATTGGGGCAATCTCTTCTGGTTTATCTCCATTTCGTCTATTTTCAAGACGCTTACCTCTGTAGTAGTACCCACCTGCTGCACCACCTGCTGCGGTGAGGGTGAGGAGTCCTACTGTTACCATTTGAGCAAATACAAACAATGCACCCACTGCCAATGTCCCTGCAAAAGCAGCTCCTACTTTAAAGTTTGCTTTGGCATAGGTGACTTTTGCCTCTCTGGCGATGTCTTGTTGAGCCTCTTTGACTACTTTTAGTTTCTCTTTTTCGGCTTTGACTTGTATCTTTTCTCTCTCTTTGACAAAAGTGCTTTTAAGTTTGGCTTCTGAGTCTTTGCGAAAATATGCAGAGAGTGAGGTGAGCCAAAAAGAGGCGATAAGCGTAATAAATATAAGAGGAATCGCCAAACGGATAAGGTCTCCTTGGGTTGGGTTTGGAGGGGTCATAGAGAGCATCACTGCTGTGATAATCTGAACCAAAATGATAGCTAAGAAATTTTTTAATAGTTGCACGGGTTAATCCTTGAAAAAATAAATGAATGAAACGTATTATAGCATATGCTATAATACGTTTTTAGATAAAAATAAGGCAATATTCGTGCAAATTACGGTAACAACTCAAAAATTCATCTTAAAACTCTTTCCTGAAATAATGGTCAAAGGCTCATCTGCTAAAAAGCAGATGATTGGACAGCTCTATAACAACTTAATAAAACTTTTAGGAGAGATTGATAGTGATATAAATATTAAAAAATTCTCTGATAAGTTAGAGGTGGTTACTTCTATAGAAAAAGTAGATAGAGTAAGAATACGACTGCTAAACACCCCTGGAATAGAGCAGGTGTTAGAGGCATTACAGTTTGATAATATGGAAACACTTGAGAGCATCAAAAAACAGGTGTGTGATATCTGTGCTGATGATATATCAGATAAAACGTTTGTGGTTCGTGCCAAACGTTCGGGAAAACATCCATTTAACTCCTCGGAGATAGAGCGTACTGTTGGGGGCTATATGTTGGCTCACTCTACAGCAAAAAATGTTGATTTACATACTCCCCAAGTGATGATAAAGATAGAACTTATCAATACACAACTTAATATTATTACCAAAAAACATAAAGGACAGGGGGGATACCCTATCGGAACACAAGGCGATGTACTCTCTTTGATGTCGGGTGGATTTGACTCTACAGTTGCTTCTTATCTCACTATGAGACGGGGGCTAAAGACACACTATATCTTTTTTAATCTTGGAGGAGTAGCCCATGAGATAGGGGTGAAGCAGGTCTCTTTTTATCTTTGGAACAAGTATGGGGCTTCTCATCGTACCAAGATTGTCTCTGTACCATTTGATGATGTGTTGAGCGAGATTTTTCGCTCAACGCCTGAGACCTATATGGGGGTGACGCTTAAACGACTGATGATAATGGCATCTGAGAAGATAGCCGATGAGATGGGGATTGATGCGTTGGTAACAGGAGAGTCGATTGCACAGGTCTCTAGCCAAACACTTAGAAACCTCTCACTTATCGACCAAGTGAGTAATAAGCTCATTATTCGTCCATTAGCTACGGTAGATAAGCCTGATATTATTGATATGGCGACTAAGATAGGGACACGACACTTTGCTGAGAATATGCCTGAGTATTGTGGTGTTATCTCCAAAAACCCTATTACTCATGGCTCTTTTAAACGTATGGAGAAAGAGGCGAAACGGTTTAATTATGCTGTGCTTGATAAAGCTGTAGAGGATGCTGTGACGATTTATGTTGATGAGGTGATTGATGATGTGACCACGGAAACGCACATTGAGGTTATTCGTGAGCTAAAAGAGGAATATGTGGTGATTGATATTCGTCCTGAACCTGCTTGTATTGAGACAATTTGTGAGACCATTAAGATACCGTTTCATAAACTAAAAACAGAGTTCAAAAAATTACCACAAGAGAGAGAGTATTTACTTTATTGTGAAAAAGGGGTGATGAGTCAACTTCATGCACAATATCTACGAGACAAAGGAGAGAGTATAAACGTTCGGGTCTACAGACCTTGACGTTCAACTCAACCTCTAATCCACATGAAGCTCCTCTTCCATCTCTAATACCTCAAGATATCGCTCACTCATCTCTTCATATTGGGCTTCTACTTTTTTAAGTTCATCGGCTACATTGACCAGCCCCTTCTCTTCATAACAGGTAGGGTCATAGAGACAGGCATTTATCTCCTCTATCTTGTTCTCTAATGCTTCGATTAGGTCAGGTAGACGCTCTAAATCTCTTTGGTCTTTGTAACTTAGTTTTGTTCTGATTTTCTCTTTTTGCTCTTTTGGTTTGGTTGTTACTGTTTTTACCTCTTTTTCTATCTCGTATAGGTCATTGATATTTTTCTCTATCTCTAGGTACTCACTGTAGTTTTGGTAAGACTCCTCTACCTCTCCTCTACCTTTAAATACAATAAGTTTGGTGGCAATTTTATCAACAAAATATCTATCATGACTAACAAATAGCAATGCCCCAGGGAAGTTTATCAGCTTCTCTTCTAAGATATTTATGGTTTGAATATCGAGGTCATTGGTAGGCTCATCTAGGATAAGGCAGTCCACTTTTCTAGTTAGAAGTAGGGCAATGGCGACACGATTTTTCTCTCCACCACTAAGCATTCCTATTTTTTTAAGCATATACTCTTCGGGAAAGAGAAAACTTTTTAGGTAGGCAAAGACGTGCATATTTCGACCATGCACATCCACGATATCTCCACCATCAGGACAGAAGGTATCTAGGATATTTTTATTTTCATCGAGCATCTCACGATGCTGGTCAAAATAACCTACTGCAAAATCCCCTTGGTCTATTCTTCCTTTGGTCGGTTCTAATCGTCCAAGAAGCAGTTTCAAGAGGGTAGATTTTCCTGAGCCATTATGCCCTACAATAGCAATTCTATCGCGTTGAAGTATTCTAGTGGTGAATCCCTGTATCAGCTCTTTCCCTGCAATGGTGTAGTGTAAATTTTCGATATCAAAGAGCATCTTTTTTCGGGACATCCCTTTCTCACCATCTCTGTTAAAACTCTTCTTTTCACGCTCAAGCTCTATCTGCATTTTTCGGATAAGGGTAGGGTCTTTTTGAGCTTTGTCTCGTAGCTCAAAGACTCGTGCTTTTCGCCCTTGGTTTCTTGTGAGTCGTGCTTTGACCCCTCTACTTAACCACTCCTCCTCTTTTTTTAGGAACTTGACCAACGTATCATGGGTTTTTGCGAGGCTCTGCATTCGTTGTTCTTTTAAAATCAGATAGTTATCATATCCCCCCTCATAGGAGACGATGTTCATATTTTCTACCTCAACAATGCGTGTCACAATAGAGTTGATAAAGTGTCTGTCGTGGGAGATGATAAGCAGGGTAAACTTTTCTTTGAGCAGAATCTCCTCTAAAAACTCAACCATATAGACATCAAGGTGGTTGGTAGGCTCATCAAGGAGTAAAATATCGGGCTTTTTCAAGATAAGAGAAGCCAATGCTACACGCCGTTGCTCTCCTCCTGAAAGCATAGTGACATCACGATACTCATACTCTTTTAGTTTGAATTCTTGAAGTACTCGCTCTATCTTGTCATCCAAGTTCCATGCGTTGTGATGGTCAAGGTAGTTGGTAACTTTGGCGTGTTCTTCTAGGAGTTTTTTGTTTTCAAAATCTTCAGATATCAGAAGAGAAAGCTCCTCATACCTATCTTTTGCCTCTTTTAGGTCGGTAAGTTCATGCTCAATGGCATCACGTACATTGAGTCCTCTCTTAAATTTTGGATTTTGGTCAAGTGAGTCGATGATAACACTTTTATTAACAACACGTGTTCCCTCATCTGCTTCTACTTCACCTGAGAGAATCTTAAGTAGGGTTGATTTACCACAACCATTTTGTCCAACGATAGCCACACGCTCACCCTCATTGAGTTGAAAGTCTACACCTTTTAAAAGTTGTTTGATATCATAATTTTTATCTATGTTAAAGAGACCGACGAGTGCCATGTAAAGTCCTTGATTGAATTGAAGCGTATTTTAGCGTAAAGTAATAAAAGGTGATATGATGAAAAGGTAAAAAGGAGAAGATAAGCAGAGAAGAACTCTGCTTAGTTTAGTTATTACTTATTTGATTAATAGAGACCAAATTTCCCATCAACTCTTTTGTACATAACTCTCATAAGACCATCATGGTCATTAAATACGATAAATTGTCGTTTTTTCTCTGCTTTTAGTGCGTCCATCGCCTCGTCAAAATCTAGTGGTTTATGAAGTTCTAAATCCATTGGTACTATCTCCACTTCATTGTTGTCTACTGGATCTAGCTCAAGTACTGCTTCTGCTTCTAGTCCTAAGTCTTTGAATGACATTACTTTATGGTCTTTAAGTTTATCAGCATAACGTCTTAGTGCTTTTTGAACTCTACTAATTGCTTTGTCTGATGCGATATAAATATCTTTATCTTTTTGTGTAATAACTATTGTATTTTTATCTTTAAGATTAACAACAAGTTCAAGTGTAACACCCTGTTTATTTTTGCTATCTGCAGATACAATAGTGTTTGTTGAAATAATATTTAAGTTATATTTATCAAGCCCATCAATGCTATCTGCAATATGATTTCTAATAGAGTCTGATAGGTCGATGTGTCTTCCAACGATATTTTTACTCATAATAAATCCTTTAAATTCTTATTTTTTCTTAAAACATTTTATTGTTTAAAGTTTTAAATTATATCGAAACTAGGTAAATGAAAGGTAAACAAAGCTATTTTTCAACCAGTTTTCGTATCTCTTTCTCTTCTGTCCAAAC
The DNA here is from genome assembly GCA_027076905.1 of Campylobacteraceae bacterium. Classification (GTDB taxonomy): domain Bacteria; phylum Campylobacterota; class Campylobacteria; order Campylobacterales; family Sulfurovaceae; genus UBA1140. The sequence continues at coordinate 31,145 of JALTGP010000102.1, forward strand.
GATGGCAGAACTCTTGATATTGGTGAGTATTAATGTTAATGCATAGAAGTTATCAATGGTACTAGTTGTATTTTTTTTGATAGAATGTACATCGCCTCTAAGCTCATAATCTTTGGTAATAACTTTGGTTTTATCCAAATATCTACTGTCTAAAAAATTAACTTTGCTAGATTTAATAAGATTTGTTCGGATACTGTTTTTAATTAGTACCGTATCGATATGCTCATCTACTCCTACGCCTATTTTAATATCTCCCAATGCCAAATAGGGTTTAGGCTTTTTGTTTAGAACAGGGCTTTGCAACATGGAATCTACCATTTTTTCTACAAAAATATGTAAATCCTCAGAGCCATAATTGGCATCGGTATCTTGTATTTTTCTTGGGTCAACGCGTACTACTTTACCACTATTTGATGAGGCACACCCCATTATTAGGGTAGCTAGTGTGATATAGGTTATAAGTTTTTTTAGTTTCATATAAGCTCCTACTTAAAATATATTTTACAACTAACAGCTTTTGGATTAAAAGCAGATTTTTTTACTCTACTGTTATCACTCGCTTCAAGGAATAGTGGTTTCCATATGGCCATATTATTGCTTACCTCCATGCCACTATCATCAAACCATCGGTAGCGATACTGTAGGGTTATCTCTTTATTGGTATTGTTTCGAACATCAATAATGGTTTCGAGTAGCTCATTGTTTACCCTACTTGATAGACTCTCTACAGTTATTTTCTCTTTTAGATGGGGAGTGATAATAAATTTGCTAGAGGAGGTTGAGACAATATTCTGATGGGTTGGCACTTGGTAAGCAGTTGCTGTAGTAGAGGCTGTTGCTTTGCTTGTTGCTTCATCGGGAAGTGTAAAGAAAAATTTTCCATTAATGGTCTGATTGTAGATAGCAGGAAACTGTTTTTGATGAGATTCTTGATAGACCTCTTCTCTACTTTTTTGAAATACCTCTTGCAGGTCAAGGGGCTGTTTCATGTGCTTAATAAGTGATTTGGTAAAGAGACCATTTTCACCTACTTTTCCATCACTAGCAACTTTTCCTGCTCCTGTGGCATAGGAGACAAAAAGTCCAATGGGTTCTGCTTTTGCCAGTCCCCCTACACCAATGGCTTTGGTAAAGGGGTCATTTCTACAGGCATCAAGTACCACGATATTGAGACGATTTCCTGCATTTTGCATTCTTTTGGTAATTTTATTTAATGCAATAGCTTCAAACTCGGTATCACTTTTTGCTTTGATATTGGCATCTACAGGAATTAGATAGTTTTGTCCATCCACCTCTAGTCCATGTCCTGAAAAATAGAGCATCCCTACACCACCTTTGGATATCTTGCTATAGAATTTACCCAAGCTGTCTCTTAACGATTTTTTACTTACGTCCTCTCTGTAGATAACATTAAAGCCTCTACTGCTCAATATATCTCTAATCGATTTGGCATCATTGACAGGGTTACTTAATTTTGACATTACCCCTTGGTAGTTATTGTTCCCAATAACCAGTGCTACCCGTTGCTCTTGTGACATGGAGGTGGTGTTTATCTTAACGGCTCTACTATTATCAGTAGTGGTTATTTCCACTTTGCTATCTGTTGAAGCACAACCTGTATAAAGCAATATACTGCTTAGAACTACAAGTCTTTTTAGTTTTAATATCATGATGCTACTCCTTAAATGAAATGATTAAAATTTTATTTTTTATTCATTATACCATGTTGGAATAGTCTCCAATGCTGTAGCTTCATTAAACATACCATTAGTATCTGTAATATTCCCCTCTACATTTACATTCCAACGCTCCAAATCTTGATTGAATGAGATGGCTTTATAGAACATCCCGTCCATAACTTGTACATTTGAGACGTTCCAACTACTAATATCTTGATTAAAGGCACTATCATTTGCAAACATATTGCTCATATTTATGACACCTGAGACATTCCACTTGCTGATATCTTGGTTAAATGCACCCATTGCTCCAAATATACAGAGCATATTATTAACATTCTTTACATTCCAATTGCTTATATTTTGATTAAAGTTACTTGCTCCTAAGAACATATATTCCATATTTTCAACCTTGGATAAATCGGGAACATCTCGTGCATTTCCTACAAGATTTGCACATCCTGCAAAAGCTCCTGCCATAGATGTCCATTCAATCTCACCCCATTTTGGTGATGAGGTCTCTGTATCACTTTGAGCATTTAAACCAATTGACATAATAGGTATTAATAAGAGATTATATTTTAACATCTGTTTTCTCCTGTTTTATATTATATTATCATCTTTACTTATA
>JALTGP010000103.1 GCA_027076905.1 Campylobacteraceae bacterium
AAGCACAAGAAAAGTTTGGCTCATAAACCCAAAAACAAGGGTAAAGGCAAAAAAGAAGTTTTATAATCGTGCCAAAGAAAAACAGCAGTTTAGGAGAGAATTAAATAAGGAGGAATAATTATGGCTGATATTTATGTTAGCCCTACAGGCGATGATACTAATGGTGATGGTTCTTTTTCTAATCCTTATCGACACATTTATAAAGCCATTGATGCATCTGCCGATGGTGATACTATTATATGTAAGTCAGGAACTTATAAAGATGAACTATATAGAAATATAGGTGAAAAAAATATTACTATTAAATCCAGGACTGGGGATTATCAAGATGTGGTGGTGATTCCAAAAACTTATAATAATGATGGCACTGGGAATAGAGGATGGCTGTGGCGAGTAGCATCAAATGATTATACGTTAACTCTATTCGATTTAACTTTTTTATTAGATTATAATAACATAGATACATCTAATACTAACTTTGGTGGGGATACTACTGGAATCTTTGCTTCCGACGGAAATGGGAATCTAACAGCTGTTAGATGTTTTGCATACGCCGTTCCTTCTAGATGGTCTGGCACAGGTCAAAAGTGTCATTTTACATATGAAGATTGGAACGGAGGTAATACTCATAGTGTTTATAAATGTTCCTGTAGACATTTGAACACAGCAATAGGTCAAGTAAGAAACACTGTAAACGCTAAAGATGATATATTTGAGGATAACGATTATGGAATTAGTAGATACAATACTGACGGAACTGTAAACGAAAACAATAATGATTTTTATAATAATGGCACTAATATTCAAAATACTAGCTTAGATTCTACAGATTTAACATCAGACCCTCAATTTAAAGATACAGACGTAGCGACAACCAAATATTCGTCTCCTTGTATTGACGCAGGTGTAGTGATAAGTGGATATGTTGAAACTTATTATGGCGACGCCCCTGATATAGGTTGCTATGAATTCCCCCCTTATAAAATATCTGGTCAAGTTACTCTAAATGGTGTTGGAGTATCAGGGGCTATTGTTAGAGTTATAGACCAAAACGGTTCTTATTTTGAGGATACCACTACGGATAGTAATGGTTATTATTCTATCAATTGTGGGGACGATTATTATCACGTAGTAGTAGAATATACTGATGGGAATGGAAATAAATATAACGCCGCTTCGTTATGGGATATTCAAGGAATAAAATCTTAAAGGGAGAATTTAAATGTTATATACTCCGCCTTCGGGCGATAGTGTAAATTTTGGTTTAAAACCTTATACACCTCCTAGCGGGGATGCTGTAAA
>JALTGP010000104.1 GCA_027076905.1 Campylobacteraceae bacterium
AAAGAATCTCAAAAAAGCCATTTTCTTTTGTCATAGTTTGTAAAAAGGTCTCATAACCTGCAATATGAGCAGTAGAGACAACAGTAGCTAAAGCGATAATATATAGTAAGGGTATCACAATATTAATAATTTTTGAAATAGAGAACATTGATAATCCATTTTTTACCCATTATACCTTAGTAAAAATATAAATTACTTTGGAGGTATTTACACTTATAGATAAAGTTTTAATGAGAAATAAGAGTATGCCATTCTCTATCATGAAAATTAGGAGATTTATTTTGTCTATGAATAGTATAAAAATGTCGTATACCTTTTTGGTCTAAAAGAATAACAGCTAGATTAACAAGTAGCTCTTTTTCAAAAATATCTTTTCTAAAAGTCATCTCAAATGAGAACTCATATCTTTTATCTAATTGATAAAAAGAGATATTTGGCACAGAAAAAACATCAGACGCTTTCATCTCATTTTTATAACTTGTAAAATGATAAGCATTCCACTCTGTCGAGGGTGAAGTGTTGATTTCATAGTACTCTTCTGATGAATAGTTAGCGATAAAAAGTTCAAAACAGGTATCTCTCCATAGCTCATTGGCTCTTTTTTGTTTGGTAACTTTGGGGAAATTATATGATAATAAATCGCCTATTATTTCATATTTTATTTTGATTTTATTCTCTTCTATTTCAATACTTACATAGATGTTTGTCTCATGCTCTTCTATGTGATGACTTTTTAATGGGTATCTCTTTTTTATCATGTTTGTATTGTATAAAGTTTTGTTTAATAGACATCTTACATAACCCTATAAAAGCATATTAATCTTTACTATCCTAAGCCAACTCTAACCCAAAAACCTCTAAATTTTACAATTAAAAATCTTAAGGAGCAAATTATGAAAAAACTACAACTTATTCAAACTAGCAGAATGCTTCTTAAGCTTTGGCTCTAGCCTACCTCTTCTTTTACTGATAACTTTATCACTTTTTTAACATATATTTTGTTCGGTGTTACCGAACCTACAGATTTTTATACATTTACACAGGAAAAATAATGGAATTAACATTAACAACATTTATACTCATAAACTTCATACTCATATATGATGTCAGGATTCATTATAGGGTTTTTTATAGCACCTATTTTTTCAAAATATTTTAACCCTAAGTACTCAAAAGTAGTGGTACTCTTAGTTAAAATCGCCAAAATCACAAAGATTAAGGTCATGATTAAGGTCTAAGCTACCCGAGTTAATTGCTTAAGCAAGATTCCTCTTGCTCCGTTGACATCTCTATCAACAAT
>JALTGP010000105.1 GCA_027076905.1 Campylobacteraceae bacterium
TCTTGCAAGTTGGAAATAATATAAATTTAATTTATATAATTAGATAGTTTGAAATATTTTGATTGTTTGTTTTTAACTATTATATGCATTTTCTCCTCTTATTTAGTGTCACAAAAAGTATCACAAGAAAAAATATAAAATCTTAATAGATATTTTTTAGCGTAATGACTGTTTCTCTTGTTCTCAACTATCCGAAAAGTAACACTTTATTTCTATATTCTTTGATTTTATCGAGGCTTGTAGCTATAATGAATTCATCTAAGAATTATCTCTATTAATAATTCTTCATAATTTGGATTTAAAGGATAAAAATGGCAAAAGGTAAAAAAGTAACCGTTATAGGAACAGGTAATTTTGGCTCAACAGTAGCATTTATATTGGCGATGAATGGACTCTGTCACTATGTTGTATTGCGAGGAAGAAACAGAGATGTGGCACAAGGTAAAGCACTTGATATGTCACAAGCAGCCAATGCGGCTAGACAGCATACTGTAGTAAAAGCAGCAAGAGGACCAGAAGATATGGCTAACTCTGATATTGTTGTTATTACAGCAGGAGCTCCAAGAACACCAGGTATGAGCAGAGATGACTTATTAGTAAAAAATGCTGAAATTGTAAAAAATTATGCCAAAGAGATAAAAGAACACGCTCCAAATGCCATTATTATCGTTGTCTCTAATCCACTCGACGTTATGACCTATGTGGTACTCAAAGAGACAGGTTTTCCAAGAGAGAGAGTACTGGGAATGGCAGGTATTCTTGACTCTGCGAGAATGGCACACTTTATCTATGAAAAACTGGGCTATGGTGCAGGTCAAATTCGTGCTACGGTAATGGGTGGTCATGGAGATACTATGGTTCCTCTTCCTAGATTTACCACCGTTGCAGGGGTACAAATTGATGACCTTTTGGACTCTGAACAGATTGCTGAGATTGTCAAAAAAACAAAAAATGGTGGAGCTGAAATCGTTAATCTATTAGGAGATGGTTCTGCCTATTATGCTCCTGCAAAATCAACAACGGTTATGGTGGAAGCGATACTTAGAGATACCAACCAAATCCACTCCTGTGCGGTAATGTTAGAGAACAATGAGTATAACTACTCAAATCAAGTAGCAGGTGTACCTGTTATGATTGGAGCTGGTGGAGCTGAAAAGATTATTGAAATGAGCTTAACACCCCCACAAAAACGAAACTTTGCTAACTCTGTAACCTCAGTTCAAGAGATGGTTGATACGCTATATGAACTTAATTTTTTTGACAAATAAACAAAATTCTATCTTTTAAAGTATGATGATAAATATTTATGATATTTATCATTACTTTTACTAATGATTATTACTCTTTTCCACAAATTACCAATTTTCATATATTATTTTTTGCATAATTACAGAATAATTATGCTATTTTAAATGGTGTGCATAAGCAATGATAATGATATATATCATTTTTTTGAATCTATATCCAAACGTACACTACTTGAACAAATTTTAACAATAATGGAGAGTGCTTAATGAGTAGTAAAGATATTATTTCCACCGATGTTCTTATTGTTGGGGGTGGACCTTCGGGTTTAGCCACCGCCATAGAACTTGCCAACAAGTTAGAGCAAAAGGGTGAAAAAAAAAGAATCCTTCTGATAGAAAAAGGGAGTGAGATTGGTTCTCACATCCTCTCTGGTGCTGTTTTGATGCCAGAGGTATTTAAAGAGCTGTTAACCACAGAGGAGTTTGAGGCAATGCCATTTGACTCAAAAGTATCCACAGATGTTACGGTTAAACTAAGTGATAATGGAGAGATAGAGCTACCCTTTCACCCCCCCTACATGAACAATTCAGGAAATCAAATAGCATCACTTGCACAGATTTGTAAATATCTAGCAGGAGTTGCCCAAAATAAAGGGGTAGAGATATACACAGGTTTTTCTGTTGATGATATGCTCTATGACGAGAATGGAAAAGTAGCAGGAGTTAAGACCAAAGATACAGGTCTTGACCACAATGGGCAGAAACAAAAAAATTACCAAGAGGGAACTGTTGTTGAGGCAGATATCACTATCTTGGCAGAAGGAACACGAGGAAGTCTTACTAAAAAAGTAATTCATAAATTTAATTTAAACTCTGGAAAAAATCCACAAATCTACTCACTAGGAGTCAAAGAGATTTGGAAAGTGCCTGAAGGGAACATCCAAGCAGGAGCAGTTTATCATACCTTTGGATACCCACTCAAAGATAAATCAGAGTTTGGGGGTGGATTTATCTACGGGATGAGTGAAAATCGTGTTGCTCTTGGATTGGTAGTAGGTCTTGATTATGAAGACCCAACCTTTGATACCCACGCAGCGATGCAAATTTGGAAAACACACCCTTATGTCTCTAAATTTTTAAAAGATGGTTCTGTTTTGGAGTTTGGAGCAAAAACACTCCCCGAGGGTGGTTGGAACTCTATGCCTAAGTATTATGAAGACAATCTTATGATAGTAGGTGATAGTGCTGGATTTTTAACAACTGCGAGACTCAAAGGGATTCACCTCGCGATTGCCTCTGGAATCTGTGCGGCACAGACAGCTGTAGAGGCGTTTGACAAAGGGGATACATCTAAAGATACACTCGCTAAATATGAAACGTTGGTCAATGCAAGTTTTATCTATAAAGAGATGTACCCTATTCGAAATATGAGAGCGGTTATGAATGACGGTATGGTTCTTGGTGGGCTAAAAATGGGAGTTCAGTTAATCACAGGAGGAACTTGCCTATTTGTTCCTAGAATTCATGCCGATGCCGATGAGACCAAAAAACTCTCTGACTACAAAGGTGTTCCTTTTAAGACAAGATTTTCAGGAAAACTGGAGTGGAATAAAAAACTCACCTTTGATAAGGTAACAGGAGTATTCCATTCAAAAGCGATGCATGATGAGCATCAACCTATTCACCTCGTAGTTAACAATCCAAAAGAGTTTCAATCATCTAATATCGAAGAGTATGGTCTAAGCTGTTCAGCTTTCTGTCCTGCTGAGGTTTATGAGCTTCATACCGATAGAAATACAGGTGCAAAATCGCTAAGAATGCACGCAGAGAACTGTGTTCACTGTAAAACTTGTGACATCAAATCGCCAAATGGTGGAATAACTTGGACAACACCATATGGTGGTGATGGTCCAGAATATACCTATATGTAAGCCCAAGGAGTAATAAATATGACAATAATTAGTTTAATGAAACAAGTACCACTACCATCTGAGATGAGAATGGGTGATGATGGTCTAATGGACAGAACAAAAGCAAAGTCAATTATTAATGTTGACTGTCAATATGGATTGGAAGCTGGTCTTCAAATTAAAAGTGAATACCCCGAAGCAAAACTCATCGTCTGCTCAATGGGACCTCCATCGTTTACAGAATCACTAGAGAATGCACTGGCAATGGGCTATGATGAGGCGTATCTTTTGAGTGACAGAAGACTTGGTGGATCGGATACCTATGCCACAGGATTGGCACTCTCCCATCTACTCAAACATCTCGGTTTTGGAGAGGGTAAAGATAAGGATTTTATCATCGTAGCAGGTCGTCAAACCTCAGATGGTGATACGGCACACGTTCCTTCACAAGTTGCTGAGTTTATGGGAATTCCACAAGCTACATTTATCGAAACGGCAGATTTTGTAGATGGTAAGATTGAAGCAAAACGAATCATCGAAGGTGGTTATCAGATGATACGACTTCCTATTCCTTGTGCCATGAGCTTTACTCCAACAGGAATCAATCCAAGAAGAGCAAAACTAAGTGATGCCATTAGAGCCAGAACAACTGAGATAAAAATGTTAAACATTGATGATGTTAACCTTAGCACAGAGTTTATCGGTATTGGAATTCCAGGTGAAAATGGAAGTCCTACCATTGTCTCTAAAGTGGCAACCATCAAGAGTGAAAGAGCACCTGCTAAAATATGTGAGGGTCACAATGAGATAGAGTTGGTCGATTCCCTCTTAAGCCATATGAAAGAGGGTAAAAATCAGATTGAGATCAAAGCCAAAAAAGCCAAAAAAGCTAAAAAAGCAAACGACAGTATTAGACGAATAGATTTCAGAAAAGGTGCATCGGGTATTTTAACATGGGCAGAGGTGGTCAAAGGTAAAATTTCAAGACCATCTTTAGAGCTTCTTACTCCTGCTAGAGAGTTAGCAGACTCACTTGATGAGGGAACAACAGTTACCACGCTTCTTATCGGTAAAGATATTGATGATTTGGCAAAAGAGCTTATTGCACATGGTGCTGATGAGGTGATTACGGTTGATGATGAGAGACTTGAAGAGTATCGTATCTTGCCATTCTCTGAAATATTCTCACAAGTAATCGAAGAGAGAAATCCTGAAATTTCACTTTTTGCAGCTACCACATCAGGACGAGAATTAGCTCCTAGAATTGGTATAAAAAGAGGTTCGGGAGTCACAGCAGACTGTACTCAACTACTTATTGGTGAGCATAAACACAGAAATAAAGAGACCAAAGAGCAGGTCATTTACGCTCCTATTTTGGAGTCCAGAAGACCAACCTATGGGGAGTCTAAACTGGCAACCATTATTGGTTTTGTTTGTCCTCAAATCTCCACAGCACGTGCAGGAACATTTGAAGTACCTAAGAGAGATGATAACAAAGAGGGTAAAATCACACCATTTACCCCAACCCTAGAGGAGAAAGAGTTTGCCTCAGAGATTATCCAAACCGTTATTGGTGAGGGGGGAATGCAAGGTCTATTTGATGCTGATATTATCGTGGCAGGTGGACGAGGAACAGCGAGTGATGGGATGCAAATGGTAAAAGATTTAGCCCAAGCACTCAAAGAGCAAGGAGTCAAGGCAGAGTGGGCAGCAACGCGTGTTATGGTAGATGAGGGTGTCTCTGAATATGCCAGACAAATCGGTCAAACAGGAAAAACAGTTCGTCCAAAAGTCTATGTGGCGGTGGGTATCAGTGGTGCTGTTCAACACATCGCAGGAATTAAAGAGTCAGATACCATTGTAGCAATTAACAACAATGCAAAAGAGACCATCTTTAGTAATGCTGATTTTGCGATAGTTGGAGATTATTCTGATATACTACCAGAACTTATAGATAGAGTTAAAACAGGATTCACATTTGGTTTAGACATAAAATTTAATGAAAAAGGATAAGTATGACAGGCAGAAAAGTAGCAATCATAGGAGCGGGAGCAGTAGGGGCAAGTGCCGCATATGCTTTAGCATTAAGTGGAATATGTCATGAGATATTACTTTATGATATCTTTCCCGAAATAGCCATAGGGAAAGCAATAGATATTGCACAAGCAACCAACTATGCTCCAAGGGGTACAGTTGTTAGAGCAGCAATAAAACCAGAAGATATCAAAAATTGTGATGTGGTTGTTATTACAGCAGGAGTCCCGAGAAAAGCGGAAATGACCAGAGCTGACCTTCTTAATATCAATGCAGGTATTGTAAAAGAGGTAACTGAACATATCAAAAAATACTCACCAAATGCTATTATTCTTTGCGTCTCCAATCCTCTTGATGTTATGACCTATGTAGTCCATCAAGTAACAGGTTGGGAGAGAAATAGAATTATAGGGATGGGTGGAGCATTGGACAGCTCAAGAATGTCTTATCAAATCTATCAAAAAACAGGATTTGGGGCAGCACAAACCAGAGCAATGGTCATTGGTGACCATGGAGAACATATGATTCCTTGTCCAGAAATTACCAATGTGGGAGGCGTTCCACTATCTCAAATTGTCTCAAAAGAGGATATGGATGAGATTATCTCAAAAACAAAAAATGGTGGAGCAGAGATAGTTAAACATCTCAAAACATCTGCATTTTATGCACCAGGTCGTTCTATCTCTATGATGGTAGAAGCCATCTTGGGAGACGAAGGTAAAGTTGTTCCCTCTTCTGCCATTCTCGATGGTGAGTATGACTATACAGATGTGGCAGTAGGTGTGCCATGTGTTATTGGTGCAAATGGAGTTGAGAAAGTTATTGAACTTGAGTTTGATGAAAATACCAAAACCAAGTTTGCTAAATCTGTTGAGTCTATTAAAGAGAACATCGCTATTTTACGCGATGGTGGTTTTTTTGATAAATAGTTTCTAAGTAACCAAAGAACTTTCTTTGGTTATATCTCAACTATAGTTTTTTAATAAGTCCAATACATTACCACTCTACCCATAAAGATAAAGCTTTCAAACTAGCCCTCTTCATTAATAGACTATTAACACCCCAAAGAGTAGAATGGTAAAAAATTATTAGGAGCTTTTATGAGAGAAATTGAATTTGACGTTGTTGTCAAAGCTGTTAAAGATATGATTATGCACTGTGGTACAGATTTACCACAAGATACATATGATGCCTTGGAAAAAGCGATGGAGGAGGAGAAATCTCCTGTGAGTAAAGAGGTGATTCGCCAACTTCTTGAAAATGCAAATATTGCCAAAGATGAAAAAAGACCACTCTGTCAAGATACAGGTTTAGCCGTTTTCTTTGTCTATGTAGGAGAAGAAGTTCGCATCAATGGTGGTCTTCTTAGAGATGCCATCAACAAAGGAACAGAACAAGGCTATACAGAGGGTTACTTAAGAGCTTCTACCTGTGAACCATTTAGCCGTCTAAACCTCAAAGACTCCGTAGGTTATAATCTTCCTGCTATTATCCATTTTGATATTGTAAAAGGTGACAAAATCGACATCGAATACGCTGCCAAAGGTGGGGGGAGTGAAAATGTAAGTCGAGCCAGAGTATTCCCACCAGCTGCGGGTAAAGATGGAATTGTTGAATATGTCAAAGAGGTTATCTCTGATGCAGGTGGAAACCCTTGTCCTCCTATTACTGTGGGTGTGGGAATTGGTGGAACATTTGAAAAAGCAGTTATTAGCTCAAAACACGCTCTATTTAGAGATTTAGAGACAGAAAACCCTGACTCTGAAATGGCAGAGCTAGAGGCTAGAATGTTGGTTGAAATCAATAATCTTGGAATTGGTGCAATGGGTATGGGTGGAACAAAAACAGCATTAGCCGTTCATATCGAAGCCAACCCATGTCATATAGCTTCTCTCCCTGTTTCTGTAAACGTTCAGTGTCACAGCTCAAGACATACACATATTACCATATAAGGAAAACGAATGGCAACTTATTCATTAACCACACCAATAACTTCTGAAGATACCAAGCAACTTGTAGCTGGTGATACAGTTTTACTAAATGGTACTATTTTTACTGCTCGTGATGCTGCACATAGCAGACTTGTTAAACTTATTGAAGAGGGTAAAGAGTTACCTTTCGATTTAGAAGGTTCTATCATCTATTTTGTTGGACCTACCCCTCCAAAACCAGGAGATCCAATCGGAAGTGCTGGACCTACTACTTCATACAGAATGGATTCATTCTCTCCAACCATGCTTAAAAATGGCTCAAAAGGGATGATAGGAAAAGGAAATCGAAATCAAGAGGTAAAAGATGCCTGTGTCGCCTATGACGGAATTTACTTTGGTGCAACAGGTGGTGCAGGAGCTTTACTTGGTAAACAGATTCGTTCAGCAGAAGTTATCGCTTACCCTGAACTAGGTCCAGAAGCAGTTAGAAAAATTACTGTTGAAGATTTTCCAGTTACGGTGGTAAATGATACCAAAGGAAATGACCTATATCAAATGGGACGTGAGCAGTACGAAGTGAAGTAGATTTATTATTTAAAGATTCCTAAGGAATACAAATTAATATAACATTACTCAAGTAGTTAATATATATCTTGCAAAACTCTTTGGAATAGGAAACTTTACTCCCAAATAAAGAGAGGCTAAAGCCATCATTTCCTAGTTTTGCAAGAAGTTTAAAGCCTAAAAAACATCCACCCCATAAATCCAAAAGCAACCACAAAAATCAGATAAAAAACCCAACGAGACCATATCGCCATAAAAGATAAAATCAGATATCCTACCCCATAAATCATATCCAGTTTTATCTCCAAACTCTCACCCTCTAAACTAAAAAGTGCCAATAATAATGTATCGAAAATGCCACCAAAACCTATTAGATGAGCCAAGATACTCAAAGGGTAAAAAGGGGTAAATGCCAATGATAAAAAAGGTGAATAGAGTTGAAGAGTGCTAGTAATTGGAAATATCATATGGACAATAGGCAACATCAAGACAAATATACCAAATGAAATTAGGAGCATCATCAGAGGCTTGTTTAATGTCCTAAACCTCTCCACGAGTAAAAAAATATAAAAAACACCCAATACAGAAAACCAAAAAGCCAAAGAGAGAAGCATCTTGGGAAATAGTAGTAATATAACCATAATCATAGTAGCCAAAAAGGTAAAAGTCAAAAGTTCAATACCTAAAATCATAACTCCCCACCCCATCACCATCATGGTATAGGAGCGAACCAAAGAGGCAGGGCTATCTACAAACCACACATACCAACCAAGTAAAATAAGAACAAAAAAACCTACATCTATCAAATCAAAGCGATAGGGGAAATGGGATTGTTGCACCAAACGATAAAATGGTCTAAATAGAAAAAACAGAACTCCCCATAAAATACCCAAATGAAAGCCACTCAATGCGATAAGATGACTCACCCCCAATATCGAAACCTGTTTACGAAGCTCTTTTTGTAGAGGTGTGGCTAAAAATATCGCTTGATAGAAGTCTACTATCTCTTTATCTTGATGCTGTGATGCTATTTTTTCCAAAAGTGAAGATTTTAAACCTATGGGCAACTCATAAACCTGATTGATACTAGAAGCGATAAAAGGGCTACGAAGATAATCAAAAAAATTCATATTTTTATGAGGATATAGTTTTAGACGAAGCCCTTTGTCTAAAAAAACCTCATCTCTATAGGTTCGTGTAAAAAAATTTAAATCCAACTCTGAACTATAGACTCTAAGTATCGTGTAGATTTTACTATTTTTCTCTTTTTTATACTGTTGAAGCACCTCTACATGGGTAAAATAAAACTCTTTTTGGCTAAAGGTTTTATATTCACCATAGATAAAATAGAGACGTAAAAATAGAAGTAGTATAAAAATAGAAACTACCACCAAAAACTCTTTTAGGGTCAAAAAAAGTTTTGGTTTTTCTAACATCTAATTAAATTGGAGGCAATTCAAAATTTGCTTGAATACTCATATCTACATTCTCATCTTCATAGATAACCTCAAAAGAACCATTACCAGCAAGGTCAGCATCCACAAAACGGGTAAATCGCTTTTGAAACACCAGTTTTACTGTTCCTGTAGGGCCATTTCTCTGCTTACCAATAATAAGTTCGGTATCCTCTTCGGGCTTATTTTCAAACTTATTCTCATACTCTTTACCCTCAGATTTAGCCTTCATCTCACGCTCTTTTTCAGCAGCCTCACGATAGACATCATCACGATAAACGAACATTACTATATCTGCATCTTGCTCAATAGAGTTATGAACTATAATATCATTTGCTACAAAATTATGCACACTATCAACAGTCAAATCATAGGTTTTTACTTTTTCTCTCTTTTCTATAGAGACTATCTCATCCCAATATATGTCAGAATTAGCAAGATTTTTTATATTTTTATCATCTAAAAACTCTGATATTTTTTTCATTTCTAAATTATCTTTTCCTTGAATAATTACATGACAACTTGGACGATACTCCTTATCACCTTTTATCTGCTTAACCTCTCTAAGTTTTGAAATCATTCCTACTCTAGACAGACTATCTTTCCTTCTATCAACACTCATCCTATCAGGCGTTGCAATTTTATCCCCAACCTCTAAGCTATCAAGTCTAACCCAACCATCAACCCTATAAAATTTATGATTTGCTGTTGCATCAATAGTTCTACCTAATTTCGTAGTAAGTTTATAAGTCATCTTTTCACCTGAAAAGAAAGCATTGGTAATATTGAAATTTTGAACCTTTAAATCATCACTCATAGATTTTGTTTTCATAGGAAGCAAACTCTTATCACTAGCCAACTCCTCTATTTTATACCTTTTACCACTTGTAGCATCAACAATCACAGAATTACCTGACAAACACCCACTTTCACGTAAATCAGAAAGCATAGGACGCTTATTATCCCGACTCTCAACCCCACGGTTTAGCTGTGAAAGAGCAATGATTGGAATTTCAAGTTCACGAGCCAACTGCTTTAAACCCCTAGAGA
The DNA here is from genome assembly GCA_027076905.1 of Campylobacteraceae bacterium. GTDB lineage: Bacteria > Campylobacterota > Campylobacteria > Campylobacterales > Sulfurovaceae > UBA1140. Next base: position 10,191 of record JALTGP010000105.1, read on the forward strand.
TTTCAGAGATAACCTGCTGTCGTCCCTCTTTGTTATCCCCACTCATCAGTTGTAAATAGTCAATAATCGCCATGCTTATCTCAGGATGTTGTGATTTTAATTTTCTAAGCTTACTTCTAACATGATGAATAGTAGCATACCCACCATCATCTACAAAAAGTTTCCGTGTTGCCATCTTATCTGTAGCCATTGAGAGTCGAGACCACTCTTCATCTGTCAAATCACCAATTCTAAGTTGTTGAAGAGGGATAGAGGTCTCTGTAGAGAGAAGCCGAAGCATCAACTGTTCTGCTGGCATCTCTAGTGAAAAAAAGGCTATCCCCTCCTCTCTCTCTATCGCTTTTTGGGTGATATTGAGAACCAAGCTCGTTTTTCCCATAGCTGGTCGAGCCGCGATAATTATCAAATCACCTTTACCAAACCCCTGTGTTCTATCATTTAAATTCTTAAAACCAGTATCTGTTCCAAGAAGTTTTGAGTTTCCTAAAGCTTTGAGTCGGTTCATCTCTTCAAGCATCGCTAGAGTGATATCTTTTGCCTCTCTAAAATCTTCTGAGGTAGAGTTTTGAGTAATCTCATAGAGCTTTTTTTCTACCATATTCATCACCTCATCTACAGGTAAATCATCCTCTATGGTTACTTTTCTAATAGTGGTTGCCAATGTAGCCAAGGCTCGTTTGGAAGAGCGAGATTTTATCTCTCCTAAGTAGGCATTGGTATTGGAGATGGGGTTGGCAGAAAGGATATCAAGCAGTGCCACCTCATTATAGTTATTTGTAGCGTTTAGTTTTGATTTTAAAAACTCCTCATCTATGGGTTTATCTTCCCGTGTTAGCTCCTCCATCGCACCAAATAGATGCTGATGAAAAGGAAGATAAAAATCATGAGGTTGCAGTTTAGAAGCTATCTCTTCAAATATTTGTGGGTCAAATATAATCGCAGACAAAACGGCTCTCTCTATATTCAGATTATACATGTTTTCACTCATTTTCAATCAATCCCCACTTATTTTATATTATTTTTTATTAGATATTATATCTAGTTTTGCTTAGTGGCAAATGCCTCTACCTCAGATACAAATCTATCCACAAGCTCTCCCTCTGGAAGTTTTGCGACCACTTCACCTTGTACCATCACCAATCCACTCCCTTTACCATAAGCGATTGCCACATCAGCGTGTTTGGCTTCACCAATGGCATTGACTACACAACCCATCACACTTACATCCATAGGGGTTTTGATATGGGCTGTTCGCTTCTCTACCTCGGCTACAGCTGAGACCAAGTCGGCTTCTATTCGTCCACAAGTCGGACATGAGATTATATTTAATCCCTCTTTGACCCGTCCACTGTCTTTTAGAATTGCTTTGGCGACTTTTATCTCCTCCTCTAGCTCACCTGTAATAGAGACACGCATGGTATCCCCAATTCCATCAAGCAGAAGCGTTCCTAAACCAATGGCAGATTTGACGGTAGCATGAAAGATTGTTCCTGCTTCGGTAACTCCTAAGTGGAAAGGATAGTTGTTTTTTGGTCGTAACATTCGATAGGCATCTACTGTTCGCTCTACATCAGAGGCTTTTAGAGAGACTTTAATATCGGTAAATCCTAAATCCTCTAAAAATTTAATATTATACTCAGCACTTGCCACCATTCCCTTTGCCGTTGCTCCATACTTGTTTTCAAACTCTTTCTCTAGTGAACCAGAGTTTACCCCAATACGTATAGGCAAGGAGCGTTCTTGACACGCTTTTACAATATCTCTAACCCTACTTTGCTCTCCAATATTTCCAGGATTGATACGGATACAATCCACCCATTTAGCAGCTTCTAGAGCGAGTTTATAATTAAAATGGATATCGGCTACCAAGGGAATAGAAATTCTCTCTTTTATCTCTTTAAGTGCCACAGCTGCTTGCATATTTGGTACGGCCACACGGGCGATATCACACCCTGCAAAGTGGAGTCTATTTATCTGTTTTACCGTCTCTTCGACATCAGATGTTTTACTATAGGTCATAGATTGTGTGGAGATAGGAGCATCACCACCTACGGCTACATCTCCTACATAAATCTTTTTGGTTGGGTATCTTGGGTTCATTTTTTTCCTTATTAAATTTATTATAAAAAGTAGGAACCGATGGCTTTAGCCTCGTCTTATTCGAGACTTTAGTCTCAGATTCCAAATTAGTTTTATAAGAAGTC
>JALTGP010000106.1 GCA_027076905.1 Campylobacteraceae bacterium
TCTAATCACTAAACTGAATAGGACCTACCCCACTACCATTTAGAAGTTGCCGTACATAAGGGTTTTTAGTATTTTTAAAACTCTCATTATCAGCCCACTCTATAATTTTACCATCAAATAAAAATGCCAAATAGTCAGCCGATTTAAAACTCTCTTTCATATCATGAGTAATCAAAACAGAAGTAACACCAAGCTCTTTTTGAAGTTTTAAAATCAGTTGAGTAATCAAGTCACTAGTAATGGGGTCAAGCCCAGAAGTCGGCTCATCGTAGAGGATAATTTTTGGCTCCATAATAATAGCTCTAGCCAAACCTGCACGTTTTCTCATACCACCACTAAGCTCATTTGGTGAGAGTTTCGCCACCCGTTTGGCATCAAGCCCTGTGATACTTAGCATATGCATAACCTTCTCCTCTATCTCTTTTTCCGAAAGTTTAAAATGCTCACGCAGAGGAAAAGCGACATTATCAAAGATATTCATACTGTCAAACATCGCCCCATCTTGAAAAAGATAACCGATATTTTTACGAACTCCACGAAGCTCATGCTCTGAACAGGTTGCTACATTGACCCCATCTACAAATATCTCTCCACTAGTAGGCTTCATTAACCCTACAATATGTTTAATAATCGTTGATTTCCCACCACCAGAAAGCCCCAAAATAACCGTGGTCGAGCCTTTGGGAAAAATAATATTAACATCAGCCAACACCTCTTTTGTCCCAAAAACTTTTTGTAGATGTTTTATCTCAACAAGTGGGTTCTTCTCATCAAATATTATCTTCTCTTTTGTCTCTAAAATATCCATCTATTTCAACGCTTTTTTCAAATTCAGTATCAAAAGAGCCAAGGTAGCCAAAGAGAAGATTTTAAAATTTATCTCACTCCCTTTATGCGTGTTAATAAAAGCATCACTCTGCGTCATCAACTCCCCTGATAGTTGCATCTCCAAAATATCAGGCATATAGTAAGAGGTAAACATCAACCCTGTACCTGCGACCAAAAATGTGGTCATAAGCGACCATCTATCACTCTCAAATGCTTTATATTTAATCACCTCATAGAGTATCACTATCACCACCAAGAAGTTAACAGCGTAAGATAATTTCTCAAAAACGTGTGTCATAAGTAAGCCCTCTTGAAAATGGCTTAAAAGTTCAGAGCCTAAAAATATCTCTGAGTGAAAGATAGTTGGGGCAACGATAACTCCTGCTAAAAGCCCTGCTCCTAGTACTGTGCCTAGTGTTATGATTACGATGTATGTCATTATTTTGAAAAGTTTTTTTGTCATG
>JALTGP010000107.1 GCA_027076905.1 Campylobacteraceae bacterium
ACTTGTTGTCTGTAGCCTTGATAGTTTTTCTCTAAAGGGTAGCGATTGACCAATACAGCCTCCAAATCACCAATAGTAGGATAGCCTCTAACCATTTTTCCATCTATATGAGAGGTTAATCTGTTTGGTTTTCCTTGTAAAACCCCAACATTAGGATAAGTCAACTGAGAAAAGATGTAAGAATCAGGCGTAAAGCGTGACGGAAGAAGTTTTAGAGCCAAAGAGGCTTTAGCAATATCCTCTTTTTTTATTTTAGAGGTGTCTATAATTCGTTCGCTTATTTTTGGAAATTTTTTTAGACCATTTAAATATTTACGAATATTTGGAACCGATGGCTTTAGCCTCGCTATTTTCGACTCTATTGCCTCCGATTCCGATAGGTTTGCTACAGATAAATCATCTCCTTTACCACTTAACTTCTGTAAAATATTCTCAATAGAGCGATACTCCGACATCAAAGGCTTTAACGCTGTGGCAATAAACTCTGCATTTATCATCTGCTCATCTGCAACCTTCTGAGTTACTCCTGTAGCTACATGTGCATTGACCATAAAGGGCATATAACTCATATATTTTAGAGCTAAAAAGTAAGATTTGAGTTGAGGGCTTTGGGTGTATTTGCCTCGTACCTTATATTGAGAGTAGTCCAACTTCACTTTGGCAATAGGTGAGCGTACAATACCTTGATGAGACACAATAAGTTTTAACTCTTGTTTAGCCAATACCAACGCTTGTGGGTCAACACCAACACTTCTGTTTCCCAACAACTCATTAAGCACCAATACAAAAGCCAAAGCCTCTTTTTTGTGAGGAGTATAACCGTTTAACAGATTGGCTTTAAGTCCATAAGCCAACTTTTTAAACTTGCCATAAAGCACCTCTTTTTCCAATGCTGTAACGCTCTGCTGTTTAAAGAGATAGTTTGCTGTCAAGATAAAATCTAAAGTAATGTAGTGCTCTCGTTCCCATCGTCTCGGTGGGAATGCATATATTTTGTTATTGTTGCTATCGTATGCATTCCCACGCAGGAGCGATGGGAACGAGCTAAAGTGGTGGATTTAGAGTGATTTACTACTATTATGATGGAGAAAATAATTTGTATCTGCTAACCATGTTTTCAAAAAAAGAGATGGAGAGTATTAAAGATGAAAGGATTTTAGAGCTTTTGGAGAAGTATGGGTTGGGGTGAGGAGAGTTAGCTCTCGTTCCCATCGTCTCGGTGGGAATGCATATATTTTGTTATTGTTGCTATCGTATGCATTCCCACGCAGGAGCGATGGGAACGAGCTAAA
>JALTGP010000108.1 GCA_027076905.1 Campylobacteraceae bacterium
AACGTGATGCTGTTATGTTGACAGCTGAGGTTGAGTGGTAGAGGAAATTTTTTAGGTGGTTAGTTAGTTTTTTTTAAAACTAGCTTCTACCATTTGCATTTATAACCAACTCTGCTATAATTCCAAGATGAATTACGAATATCTACAAAGCCTAAAATCGAACCATCTAGCCATACAACTTCTAAATGCTGATAATTTTGCCATGATTACAGGGTTTTTTAATTACGCTTTTAAATCAACAGGTAGCCAAGCATTAAAAGAGTCAGAGATTTTGACCAAGCTTGATGATTATCTGTATGCACTAAATGAGGGGTATGAAGAGCCAAAATTTCCCAAAGTAGCCAAGTCCTATTTGGATGATTTTACCCACCAAAGCAGTAGCTATCTGCGAAAATATTACGGTTATGATAGCGATGAGCCTATTTATGAGCTTACCCCTGATATAGAGAAGCTTTTAACATGGCTTGATGGACTGCAAAAACAGGAGTTTATAGCAACGGAGTCCAAGCTGAAAATCATTATGACGCTGTTAAAAGAGTTAGAGTTTGAGACCAATCTTAGTGATGAAGAGAGAGTTGCATCACTTGAAGCTGAAAAAAAAGAGATAGACAAAAAGATAAAAGCCATAAAAAACAGGCAAGATTTACGTTTTGATGAGCGAAAAATCAAAGAGCAGTTTATGCAGATACAAAAAAATAGTGCTGAACTACTCTCTGATTTTAGAGAGATTGAGCATAACTTTAGAACCCTAAACCAAGAGGCAAAAAGAGCCATTACCAAGACAGAGGGTGGAAAAGGAGAGGTTCTTGATAAAATTTTTGAAATAGAAGATGGGATACGAGAGAGTAACCAAGGGCAGAGTTTTTATGCTTTTTGGGATTTTTTGATGGATATGAGACAGATTGAGCATCTGGATGAATTGTTAAAAAACCTCTATGACATACCACAAATAGAGAGTATGGATAACGAAAGAAAGATTGAAAATCTAAAATACAATCTGCTTAGTGGTGGAGAAAAATCACACAAAGTACTGGCAAAACTCATAGAGCAACTAAGACGATTTATAGATGATAAAACATGGGTTGAAAATCGTCGCATCTTAGAGTTGGCTCATGAAATTGAACAAAAAGCGATGAAGCTAAAAGATAACCCTCCTGCTATGAGAGAGTTTTTCAGCATCAATGGGGTTAAAATATCGGTTGAGTCCATCGCCTCTAAAGGGCTATTTGTGCCGTCTAAAAAAGAGGATTTTTCTCATGAGATAAAAGAGGAGATTATAGAGGTTGATTT
>JALTGP010000109.1 GCA_027076905.1 Campylobacteraceae bacterium
TTGATTTTTGAAATTTACTTTTACCTTTTGTTTTAGTCCAAGTATTCCCCCAAGCAACTCTATCCCCTTTTACTCCTACACTCCATACTCTCTGACCAACCCCCTCTATTTTAGTTATTACTTTTGTAAAATCTTTTCCAAATCTCCAGATATATATCTCACTGTTATTTCCCCCACCACTTACAGCTAAAAGCTTTCCATTTTTCTCTATAAAGTTTACTGCCATTGTTAAATTTTTATGCTTTTTAAAGCTACTATAGAGGCTATAACTATTGGTGGTATAGATATTTACCATTTCATAATTGAAATCACTTCTACTTCCTGCTATAAGAAATCTACCATCTCTACTATAGGCTAATTCTTCTGGTTTGGTTTGGCTCTTTATGGTTTTAATAGGCTCTAAACTGTGGTTATAGATATCTATCTGATGTGAGTCACCTGCTACAGCAATATGGTTATTTGATATGGCTATGTAGTCTAAATTATGGTTCAATTTATGGGTTTTAATAGCTTTTTTATCACTTATACTATAGAGAGATACTCTATTATCCAATCCAGCAGTTACAGCATAGTAGCGACCACTCTTTTTAAAAATCCCTACACCATAAACCTGCTTTGAGTGCGTTCTAATAGTATCTATTAATCTAAAACTCTTCTCTACCTCCCATATCTTAGCAGTAAAATCACCTGAGCCACTTATAAGATATTTACCATCTTTGCTAAAGCTTAAATCATAGACTACATTGGTATGTGATTTAAGGAGTTTTATAAGTTTGCCTGTTTGGTAATTATAGATTCTAATTCTTCCAGGATTTATATTTGCTTTAACAGTAGTATTATCAAAATATCCCCCAATAGCCAAATATCTATTGTCGCTACTTAGTGCTATGGCATATATCTTTCCTGCACTTCCACTTCCAATCTCTCCTAATATCTTTCTCTTCTCTTTTCCTGTTGTGCTATCCCAAACTCTAACGGTTTTATCATCACTTGCACTTATAATATCGCCTGAATTTGTTACAACAATATCGTTTATAAGTGCTGTGTGTCCTTTGGTATCGAGTTGTAAAATGGCACTCGTAGAGCCTTGATTTGAGGTGCTGTTGTGCTGTGGGGTTGGGTTGTTTGGGCTACATGCTGTTAGTAGTAGCAGGGTTAGGATTGGTAGTAGTATGTTTTTCATTTTTTGCTCCTGTTGGGGGCGATTGCTATCGCACCAAAAATTAATCAATTAAATTAATTATACTAATATATTTTTCAGATTATATCACAAGTTTTTAA
>JALTGP010000110.1 GCA_027076905.1 Campylobacteraceae bacterium
TTATTATGCTTTAGAGTTTATAGAAAAACATGAAATAGGTAATCTTGAACTTGACCTAAATTTGGAGCTAGAGGGTTACCAATCAGCAGGACCTATTGCTTACCCTAGAGACGAAGAGGGAAATTTGTTAGGTATGATACACCCAGATATTCAAGGGCAAGATTTGAAAAAAACCATTAAAAAAGGTAACCCTATCTTTAAGCTTTTTACAGGAGAAGATGTACTTTTTGATAGAGAGGGTGAATATCTCATGGCATTTATTAATGAGTCGGCTTACTATGTAGAAAATGTGGCTTTTTATTTGATAGATAGAGTTAAGGTTAAGTGTTAAATAGAACTATATGATATTAATTATCATCTTAGAAAAGGGTCAGACGTTGAATATCCACCTACCCCATCTCTTTAAGCACCTTAGAAACCAAAGAACGAGAAACATTCAAATACTTAGCCAAAGCAATCTGAGTATATCCATCGTCCAAAGCTTGAACCATTGCTTCATTTCGTTCTTGGAGTGTATTTACCTCTTTAAAATATTCCTCTAATGTTTTAGAAAAAGCAATTGTGTTTATTTTATCTTTCACAACAATTTTTTGATGTTTAAGTTTTTCAAGCACCTCTAAATCTTCTTCATTGAGTCTAATACCAATTATATCTTGCACATTTTCATAATCAAGCTCTTCTATAAGTTTAGAATGCAAAGCACAAGGAACAGGAGTAAGCCCATTAGCAATAACTGAACCTAAAGTGTAAGGGTACTCTTCTACCTTTTTAACCATTCCTGCTTCTATGGGGTTTTGTTCTATGTAGCGTATGAGGGTATAGTAGTATTCATCACTATTAATATATCGAGAATAGTATCGACCTTGCCAAAAGTGACCTGAACGTTTCTGTTTTTTGTTGGCATAGATGGCATAGTTTCCATTTATCTGTTTCATAAAAGAGGATAGGTTTTCTCTTTGTGTCTCTACTAACAGATGAAAATGGTTACTCATGAGGCAATAATCATGTAAAACTACTCTATAGGCTCTACACGCTTTACAGACTATTTGTAAAAACATCTCATAGTCATCACTATCTAAAAATACCTCCGAACGGTTCACTCCTCGGTTAATAACATGATGATACCCTACTAGGTCTATTCTTGGTTTTCTTGGCATTTTTTTGTCTCGTTGGTTGGTTTATTTTTTGTATTATAGCGTATTTTTTGTAGATATTCAACGTCTGACCCCTATTTTCTATTTTTATTATAGTATGAGTAGTGAAGGTCATTTTAAAT
>JALTGP010000111.1 GCA_027076905.1 Campylobacteraceae bacterium
ATAGAAATAATTGGAGGAGGTGTAGAAACTACATTTATTTTATAATCCTCAACCTCTCCATTAATTGCTGAACCAGTGGGTGTTAAATTTTCTTGATAGCTATATCTAAATCGTGCATAGGTAACACTATCAGTTGTACTATTTGGAGCTACTACATCAAGAGTAATTAACCCACTACTTCCATCTATATTTTGAGCAATCTGTTCACTGCTATCATTGAAATCTCCATCACCATTCCAATCTATCCAAGCACTTAAATATCCAACTCCATGAGTTGTGATTTGTAGAGTAGTGGTCTCTCTTGAATTTATAGTTTTGTCTTGTAATGAGCTATTATCTATTTTAACCCCATCATCATTTTCATCTAAATTGGCATCTATTGATGGTTTTCCATTATTTTCATGGCTTACCCCTGTACCTAAATACACGGTAGGCTCTCCATAAGTAGGGAGTGAATGTCTAGCACCATTACTCTCTAACTTGGTTGGATAGTTTTCAGGTGCATCACCAAAATCAAACTTAAATTGGGCATCTGTACACATTGCTCCATCATTTAAGCTAACAATATCAGCCGTAGCAAATAGTACAGCTTTAGGGGAGTTGGCTACATCTATTCTATAGATATTCCCACTTTTATTGTCATAAACATAATAAAACCCATTAGCATCAAAAAAACTAGCTCCAAAATCTCTTTGTCCTGTTAGTAGAGTATTGCTTTGTGATAACTTATGACCATTTGATGGGTCTATTTTATAAAGATATTTAGTCCCAGTCCCATTATTAACAGCATAAAGCATATTATCTTTTGGGTTAAATCCCCAGTCTGCTGTACCTAAATTGAAATTTAAATCAAAATCATTTATCTTTGTTAAATAGTTGGGTGAGTTAGGGTCTAAATCTATAACAACTACTCTTGTACCATTACCATTAACCTTTAGATAGAGATGACCATTATTCTCTATATCTCCAACATAAGAGTCAAATCCATCAAGTCCAGCTAGCACAAAGTCTTCAGCTACCCAATCCCCTTGATTATTCATACCAATTCTACTAATTGTACCATTTTTTTTAGTATGGTTATATCCCCAAAAATAACCATCTTTTTTATTAAATCCTAGTGCATTTATATTGTCATTTGATACATTATTTTTTATCAAAGACATTTGACCATTCACAAGGTTTAGAGCATTAATATCTGTTGGTTTATTTTGAAACATCCATGCTGTTTGTAGACAACCAATAGGGTTAATGCTATCATCTTGTAGCTCTATAGAGGTAGTAATCTTAAAGTTAGATTCAACTGTATGTCTCTCTGCCCAAAACATATCAAAATCATAAGTTTCTCCTACGACTAAATTCAAATCATCTAAATTAACTGAATCTACTGTCCTTGAGTGTACTCCACCAATATCAACAGCCAATTTACCATCAATAAAGACCCAAACATCATCATCTCCTGAGAACTCAAATATCTCTCCCCCTTGATAGGTAAATGCTGAGTGAATCTCATAGGTCATATGAAAGTTATGTTCATTACCCTCATTGCCAAAAAGAAGATTATCTAGTGGAAAGAAACCAGTATAATTGACATTGTTTGTCTCTCCTTTAGGATGAGTAATACTATCATAAACATAAACATTATTGACTTTGGTAAGTGTAATGCTGTAGGGCATCGACTGATTAATGCCTGTAGTATCTCTATACCACTGGTCAAAGTTTGTTGAGTTTGTTGTAGATTTAGTGGTAGTCCAACCAGACATCATACTACCTTTGTAGACAGGCTTTTTGTCTGCTCCTAGTTGTTGTTGGACTATATTGGTATCTAAACCAGCAAAACTCCAATTTTCAAACTCTTCATAGCGTTCAAAATCAGGGTGAGAGGCGTGAAAATCTCGAATGGTTCCTGTTAATTGAATCTCATCTGCATTAAGAGAAAAAACAGTTACAGAGAGTAATATTATTAATTTAAATATAAATTTCAAAATTAAACCTTTTTGTTAAAGTAATTATAAAATTATAACAAAAATAGAATAAGCTTGTCTTTATATTTGTATACTAAATTAAATATAAAATAAATATTTAATTAAGTTTTAAGCTGTTAACTGTTATTACCAATCCATTTTTCCCGATTTATCAACTCTTGGTTTTACATTTATGATATTCCCTGTTTTACCCAATCCTCCCCATTGAGAAGGGTCTACGTCTGTACAGTTCACAATATATTGTGATGGTTCAAAAGCCAAAGCAGGAGATGTTGTAATGGTAACTGTTGAACTAGGAGTTGCTTTGGAACAGCTGTCAAATATTGTATTTATTAGATTATTTGCTCCATGTTCTAGTGATATGTCATCTGCACTAGTGGGTGTTGGGTCTGGCATAATGGTTAAAATATTTGGGTTATCCGTTAGGGCAGTGACATTACCATCTAACTCTCTATTGTGATTTGTAGATAAATACCAACCATTTTGCTCTCTTATTGTACCTGTAATGGTAGTATTTTCCGTTACATTTCTATCTTGACAATAGTTTGGGATACTGGTACGACAATAAATATCAACATTGAGTGGTGTTTTAATATAAGGGGATATATTTATATTAATCCTTGGATAGCTGTTTAAGTTAGAGACCACTTTTGCAAAATAGAAATTTTTTACATTATTGGTAAATGCTTCTTCTCCTGTGGGGATATGAGTCGTTGTTGTATGTGCGACTGAATTTGCATCCATAGAGTTAACTTTTATTCTATTAAATGTTACTTCAACAGGATTAATAGCTTTGGTTAAATTTTTATTGATATTGTATCTCATATCCAATTGCACTGTTCCATTGTTTTCATTTAAAAATTTATCTGATGTTATTGGAATAATATTTCCAATTTTTACTAATGTTCTATTTGTATCAAAGTTGTTTTTATCTGTTTCATTATTAAATATAATAATTCTTGAAAAGTTTACATCAGTCTTGTTATCTTCTGTACGAACAGTGGTGTTTGTCCCTGTATCTGAAATAGTTGTGGCATTTAAATCTAAAAGAATATCGGTTGCTACACATCCTGCTGTAAAGTTTGTTGTTGTTTGATTGTTTTCACTTTGAGCTACTATCTTACCTTGAAATGCTATGGCTATATCATTATTGGTTGAGTTTAACTCCATCATATAAATAAAGTCAGGGTGTCCTGAATTTGGTAGGTTTAGAATATTTAAATCAATATTGAAATGGTCTGGATAAAACTCTAAATTAATAGGATGAATTTGCAGTTTAATGTTACATCCTGACTTACTGTTTCCATTAGCTGATGTATTGGCATCATCTATAATACAGTCATTACGGTTTTTATCAACTGCTGCCCAATTCTCATCTGCTGTTTGTTTTAATATATAATGACCTACATTATCATGCTTAAAATTAATAATATTTTCAATTCCATCTCTATATTTTATATCTTCGGATATAGGCGTGGTATTGGCACAATTTGTAATTCCTGTATTATTCAATTCAAATGAAGCATTAAAATCTTTGTTATATCCTAAAGAGGGTTCTATACCACCGTATTTTGTCGCTATCATTGTTAAGTTATATTCATATCCTGATGAGACTCTTAATATTTTGTCTATATGTCTACTGTTACTTATCTCTTGGATTCCATCTGCAATCTTCATATAAAAGGTCTCAGGACGTATAGCAAAGTTATCTTTGGCATAATCGGTGCGAATTTTTGGAAGCATATCATAACAGACTTTTTCTGCTGTGTTACAATCTATTTGTAGGAGACTACCATCATCTGCTACACCATAAGAGATTCTAAAACGTGCATCTTTAACAGCAGGAAGCGTATCTAAATCTGTAGGGATTATAATATCTTTTCTACTAACTGGTGGAGTATTTTTAATATAGAAATATCTCTCATATAGGCTACTGTTGTTCTCCATATTGACAAGTTCTAATTTCATAACCACTCTGTCTATCTCTTTTTGTGCTGATAAATCCTCTTCATAAAAGAGTATAGAGTAGTCAAAGTCACGACCAACTATCTGTGTGTACCAATCGTTTCTAGCATCACTATTTATAGGATGATGTGGTGTATTACTGTTGGTTCTCTCTATATTAAAAACCCCTTTAAGTGGTACAACTCCATCTCCAAATTTAATAGCATAATCCTCAACCTCTCCATCTGTTGCATTTTGAGTTGAGTCTAGGT
>JALTGP010000112.1 GCA_027076905.1 Campylobacteraceae bacterium
GTACCATCTCATTCGAAGCCACTATACTAGAAGTGATGGTAAGTCCTCCTGTTAATTCAATTGTATTGCTTCCCTCTTGATCAATAATAGTAATGGTCTCACCTGTACTTATTAAATCTTGAACTAATATATATTTATTATCCAAATAGTTACCTTGATAAGTAACACCAGCACGTTGAACAATTTTAATTGGATCTGTAACTTTTATTATTTCCATTTCATTATCTTTCTAACAATTATTAAATTTATTATAACGTAAAACTTGATTTTAAAGTGTAAAATGTACTAGTTCCACAACTCCAGTTGTGGAACATTCATGGGAGTAACAAAAATATAATAAAATCATTTACTCCAATGCATAATTGGAGCTTCGTCACGAGTAAAATATATTTTAAACCTCCAAAAACTCCACCCCATCTTTAGAACCAATTAAAAGAAAACTTCTAAGCTTAGGAATACTTTTGACTTTGTCAAGTTGTTTATAACCCTCAATTTGTTCTAAACCCTCTTTTTTTAGCTTCTGATGGTTATCTTTTTGTTTCACCCATTTTAACTCAAACATATAGTTATTTGGCACTTTATCATCTCGACCTATGAGTAAAATATCAGGATATTTGTTGTCAAGTTCAGGTTGAGAATCTATAAAATAAAAACTTGCAAAACTTAAAAGTGCCAAGGTAATGACTTGAAAATGTTTCTCTGTAAATCCATAGTGGTCACGGTTTGAGAGGGTTTTTATGGCTTCATTTAATTGTTCTTGAAATGGTTTTATATCGCCTAGAAGTAGTTTGGTTACTATCTGAGAAGAGGAGTCCTCTTGTTTAAAGTTATTACGTCGTTGTAACTCAACTGCAAAGTAGTTAAAGTAAAGAATCTTTATAACTGACGTTACGATAATCAAAAAGTAAAGAATCAGGAAAAAGTTACAATTTTACGCAATTTGTACCTCCTGCAATTCTTGAACTTTTTGATAAGCACTCTTAAGGGCTTCAATATATATTTTTTCCTTGATGGCAAAATGATTCATCTTATAATTCAGATGGAGCTTTTCAAGCTTGATAAATCCACATACAGCTAAATGAATATGATTTCGTTGTGATGTTTCCACTTTTGTGGGAGAGTGTTCTATATGTAAGTTTTGTTTGAGTGATTTATGATATTCCTCTATTTTCCACCGTCTTTTGTAGATTTCAAGGACTTGATTGAAAGATAAGTCTATATCATTTGTAACAAGATACAGATAAGTGGATTCGCCATCATCGCCGTTTTTGACAA
>JALTGP010000113.1 GCA_027076905.1 Campylobacteraceae bacterium
AACTTTTTGCCATCTTTTTGGGCTCTGTGTACTTGTCCCAAACTCGCAGAACCAAAAGCTTCTGACTCAAAACTATCATAAACCTCTTGTGGATAAGCACCCAACTCCTGTTTGATGATTTTTCGTATCAACGCTTTGTTAATAGGAGGGATAGAGTTAAAAGATTTAGATATCTCATCGAGATACTCTTTGGGTAAAAAAGGCAGACCTAAAGCTACTTGTTGAGCAATTTTGACAGAGATTCCTTTGAGTGTTCCAAGTGACTCTATAATCACTTTTGCTATCTCGGCATGGGTCTCTTTTTGGGACTCCTCTTTTTTCACTTTGGACATAAAGGCTCGTTTGACAACACCCTTTGAGTGGCTTACGCCAATTTTGAGCATCGCTTTACCGACTACGCCACCTCTTGCCAGTTTGGTTGTTGGTATACTATTTTCCATCGAATACCTCCCCTAACTTTCTTTTGATTTTAGAAAATCCACTCTGCTTGGTTGAAAACTTTTGTAAAGAACTCAACATATGCGTTTTAAACATAAACATCCCAAGGTCAGAAGCTTTTTGTAAAACATTTGAGTGTAACAACGCTTCAACCACACCCATAGAGTTATCTATAAACTGTGTAGTATTCTCAAACATCTCTGAGTCATCTTTTATCCAGTAGGCAACTACTGCTATATTGTAATCCCAAAAAAGACTGGGCATATGCTCTTTGAAAGGTGGCTCATTTATCTCTTCTGCCTCTATGGCAATATCAAGTATTTCAGAAACCATCTCTGTAAACTTCTCTTTGCTTCTATAAATAAGCTCCATTGTTCCCATAGAAGGGGTAAGTGCCATGCTCATGATTTGCGTTACAAACTCACGGTCTTCTAGGTAAAACTCTAATTGTGTCTCTATAAGTGTTTGCAACTGCTCTCTAAATGTATAGGTATGAAAATCTTCTATCTCTTGTAAAACCTGCTTAGTCTCGATAAGTTTCCACTCGATATAAGCATAAAGGATTTTCTCTTTGCTTGGAAAATAGTTATAGATGGTTGGATTAGAAACACCTGCTTCTTTGGCTATCTCTCGAAGCGAAGCATTTTTGTACCCTTTTATGGTCATAAGCTCCACGGCAGACTCTAAAATTTTGATTTTTGTTTTCTCTTTGGCTGATTGTGATACTTTCATATCTGACTCCTAAAACTTAAATAT
Organism: Campylobacteraceae bacterium; assembly: GCA_027076905.1. Taxonomy (GTDB): domain Bacteria; phylum Campylobacterota; class Campylobacteria; order Campylobacterales; family Sulfurovaceae; genus UBA1140. The sequence goes on from JALTGP010000113.1 coordinate 1,195, forward strand.
TTAACAAAGTATAGTATAAATATACATATTTGTCAATTTTTATATAGTTTTTTAAATAATTAAGCACGTACCCTCATA
>JALTGP010000114.1 GCA_027076905.1 Campylobacteraceae bacterium
AAAAACCCAAACAACCAAAGAGGTATCTTATTGCCAAATCCAATCTCTATATCATCGGCTATTACATACGAGTTTGGTATATCTTTTATTTGCTTAAATCCTTTGCTTTTGCCACCTATTTCAACAAGATATTTTTCATCTATCAAAAAGTCTCCCTTTTTCGGAACTTCTAAAAATGCTTCATCTATCATGCTCATTAAAAACACCTCTCTAATCGTTCCAATATGTGCATTGTTACAATAGGCATTATGCAAATTAGTATTGTTCAAGTAGAGCTTTTGTGGTTTAATAAAGATAGTATCTCCTTTACTTTTTGAGCGAATAAGGTTGAGTATCTTTCCTCGTTTTAAGTACTCCAAATAACGATAAAGCGTTTGATAATCTTTAATGCCAATTTTAGTAGAAAGTTCTCGGATGTTTACTTGAAAAGGTTGTGACTCACAAACCAAACGCACCAATTTTTTAAGATTAATAATTTTCTCGTACTCTATAGGAAAGATAGAGGGTATATCCACCTCTATCACGGTGTTAATGGTCTGTTTCAAACGAAGAGCATACCCCTTATTATCTTCAAAATAAAAAGGATAATACCCAAAGGTCAAATACTCCTTCCAAAATGCATAAGGCTTAATGGTCTCTAGTAAACTTCTTGCTATGACTGTATGATTGGCAAAAATCTCCTCTTTGCTGTAGCTAGGGAGAGTCATTCCCTCTTTTATCTCTATGAATTCACGAAAAGATAACCCATGCATCGTATAAAGCATCACTCTTCTACTCAAATCACCTTTGGCATGGTCTAACTGCAATGCACATGAACCTGAAAATATGACTTGGATATCCAACATATCATACATTTTTTTCAACTCTTTTTCAAAATGTTTATATTTATGTATCTCATCAATAATAAGCAGTTGACCACCCTCTTTAGAAAAAGCATATGCCACATCAAAAAGTGAATCTATATCTAAATCATCAGCAGAAAAGTAGAGTTTTTTTTCAAGAGAAAGAGGGTTGTCTCGTAAATATTGTAGTAAAAATGTAGTCTTCCCCACACCCCTAGCACCCACAATACCTATAAGCTTCACAGAAAAGTCTATCTTTTGATGCAAATATCTTTTATACACTGTATCAAAAAGCATTAAGTAGTGTTCTTGATACTCCCTTAGTGTCTCCAAAGTGTTCATAATTTACCTTATTATGGTTTTATCAATAAATATTGTATCATATTTTATGGTTACAACCATAATTTTTGCACTTTTTTATGATAAAA
>JALTGP010000115.1 GCA_027076905.1 Campylobacteraceae bacterium
CAAAAATAGGTTTACCTCTCCACTTCTCTGTCACCAATACATTCTCTTGTGCGTCTTTTAAGTCAATGGTTGTAAAACCAGCAGCTTTTACACTTGGAAGTGGATCCCAAGTTTTTTTCATTGCATACAATGCACCGATACCACCAAGGGCTGTAAAACCACCTAGAGCCATACCCATGAAGTCACGTCTACTATTACTCATACCTTTCCTTTATCGTTAATTTCAACTTCTATTATAAGGCAATAAATATTAATTTTTAACGTTTTTTATATCTCTTTTAGTAATTTTTTAACAACTTTATTACTTTTTTCTATATTGTTACACAGTATAGAAACGATTGGTATTATATTTTGTTTATATATATTTACATCAAAATTACTTATAATAATAATTCTATTTGAGCTTAATAATTTCTTTTCTTTTTCACTTAATTTATTAAATTCTATATAAACAACCTCTCCTCCTGCGACTTTTGCTTCCAATGCTGTTTGAATTGAAGCTGTCACCACACGAGAGGAGGAGCAGATTAAATCCACATACTCCTCTGGCTCATGAAGTCTCTTAAATATCTTCGCTAAGTCATCTTCATACTTTACATAAAAGTAGTTTCCAAGCAGAAGCTCCATATCTAACTCTTTAAAAAAATTTGAATTGGAAAGAATGGTTTTATCAGCATCAGAATCACCTAGAAAAAATAGCGTTCTCTCCTCTTTTTTATGTTCATCAAAATAGATATCATTGATAATTACAGAGGAGAGACAGTTCTCATCTCTACACTCAAGCTCTAACATAATCTCCCCGTGAATACTACTGTCCTCATCATCCGTAGCAAATCTAAACACCTTTTTAAAGTCACTCACATACTTCACCAACCGCCCATGGTCATCTTCGGGTGAGTCGATAATAACACTATCCCCTGTCTCTGCTATTGCGTCTATATCTTGAATTCCTTCAATTGTCACCGAACCAAAAATCCCATATTCTCTGGCCACAAGCCCTGCTCTAAAGTCATTAACCAAAAGAACCGTCTCAATCCCACTCTCTTCTAATTTCTTTAAAATAACCACTGCTTTTTTAACCCTATCGAGTCCTATTTTATGTCCTGTATATGTATAGTAGTATAGTTTCATCTATTTATGCCTTGTCTCTAATTTTTTTTATTCTAATGAAAATAGATTAAACTAAGCATATTCCAAGTCCTAAACTTTTTGATAAACACTTATCATACGTCCACAAACTCCACCCCATCTTTGAGGAGATAAATAATGACCCCACTCGTATATTTTCCTGTGATAGAGGATATAGCTTTTTTATAATATTGTACTTGTGATTGATGCTTTTGGTGATATTTCTTTGAACTCTTATACTCTAAGACCATAGATGATTTATCGTAATCCAAGAGCAAATCTATCTGTTTAAACTGCCCCTCAAAAGCAAGGGATTGCTCCTTTTTAATGGTGGCTTGGTGGAGTATTTTTTTGAATCTTTCATGGGTCAATAGCAAGAGTACACGGCTTTTAATATCAGATAGTTTATCTTCATCTAGCACCAATCCATAATGGTTTTTAGTCGCTGATATCGCTTCATCCAGTCTCATAATAGAAAAAGAGGACATCATCTCTAGAGTATAGTGCAATGCTAACCCAAAAAGAATAGCGTCATAATCTTTGTCCTCTTCATCCTCCTCTTTGTCTACCTCTTGTGCACCATAATAGGAGAGTGTTACTTTTTCCAATAGAGGGGATCTGTTCTGTTTTTTAGGCTGTTGAATAATGCTAAACTCACCCATACTCATTGGGGTTATTCCTAAAGGGTCAAAGATAGAGGCTTTTGGTTTTTTAATAATTATCATCCCCTGCACAGCACGGGTTAGGGCAACATAGAGGATATTCATCTTATCTTTTGCCAAAAGCCTTTTCTGTTTTTCAAGTATCTCTTGATAGGAGATATCAAAATTTTCTCTGCCTCCTATTTTATAATAGACCTCTTTAATATCTAAAGAGTCATTATAATCATATAGCAGTGTCGAACGGTCAGGAGCCATACCTTTTAATCTGTCCAACAGAATAACGTGTTCAAACTCCAACCCTTTTGAGCCATGTATGGTTATAATCATCGCCCCCTCTTTGGAGCTAGAGGATACATCAATCCTAGAGAGTTCAAACTCCTCGATAAAGGTAGGAATATTGGAAAAATCTGAAGCAAACTCCAAGAGTTTTAGGAGGTTTAAATCCTCTTCAAAATATCCAAAATCAACAATCAAGCGATGAAGTACAGCAACAGGTTGCATAAAGGGGTGAAACCATGAGGTATCCATCTCCTTGAGGGGTCTGTCTATCTGTTGGAGCAGTGCTGTAGCATTCAATTCCAAACCACCAAAAAGATATGCCATCATCGCCACCAAAGAGGCTATTTTTGGGGTATGTTTAAGTGAGCTAGAGGTTTTGAGACGCGTGGCATATCCTTTTAGGTAACAAGCCTCTTGGATAGATGCTCCATCTTTGTTGGTTGAGACTAAAAAAGCGATATCGGTCAAGGCTACGCCTCTTTTTAAAAGCGACTCCAAACTCAAAATAGCCTCATCCACCAAAAGTTCAGACTCTCTAACCTCGACATAACCTATACTTGCACCCTCTTTGTATTTTGCTTTTGGAAAGCCCTCCATATTGGGTTTAAACCAACGGTTTACCTGCTCGACTAGGACTTGGCTACTGCGATAGTTGGTCTCCATATTGGCAATGGTGATACCATAGTGGTTTGCCACGGAGTTAAACAGCTCCTCCACCCCACCACGAAAACGATAAAGCGACTGCTTGGTATCACCTACATAAAAAAAACTCTGAAACTGACTCTGTCCTACACCTGAAAAAAGCTCATCAATCAGTGGTTTTAAGAGCAAAAATTGAAGGGTTGAGGTATCTTGAAACTCATCAAGTAAAATGTGTTGAAACCTACTGTCTATCTTAAAATACAAGAACTCTTTGTTGATACTCTCATAGAGCAGTCGATGGGTAAAAAAGCTCAAATCATCAAAACTAAGGACTCCTAGCTCTCTAGCTGTTGTGATATTAGCATTTTTATAGTAGTCAAAGAGTTGAAATAGATTATGCAGTATCACCTGCTCTTTGGCATTTGCCCACTCACTAAGCAGAGATTTTAGATTTAAAAACTCCTCTTCTATGTCAGGATTTTGCTTCACATATTTTTTATAGTTTCGATGCTCTAGCAGACTCTCTTTTTTAAACACACTCTTTTTAAACAATACCTTGGTCTCCATAGGCTCAAAGTTTTTTATCGCTGTTTTGGGTGCACTAGAAGCTAATACCAACTGATAGAGTACCTCTCGTTGGCTCTCTATTTGGCTCTCTATCTTACTTATATTAATCAATTCATACTTTTTTTGAGGCAATAGAGGGTCTATCTTGTAAAAGTTTTGCATCAACTCAAACATCTTTAAAAAGCGTCTATCCTCGATATTCATCGCCAACTTTACCAGTTGAGAAAGCAGAGCGTTTGCTGATATCTCATCTAAAAAATTCTTCTCTTTTATCTTTTCATCTATCTCTTTGGTGACAAAATCGGGTTCAATTGTAATATAGAGCGATGCAGAACGCAAAATAGAGGTAAAAAAGCTATCAAGGGTGACGATAAAGTTGGTAGAGGATAAAAAGTTTTCGAGGATGAGAGGTTGCTTTGCCAACAGTACCTCTTGGCTCAATCCCGTCTGCTCCGAGATAGCCAAAAGCTCTGTCTTTTTTTCACTTAAATTTATTAAAAGGTTCAATACTCGCTGTTTCATCTCTGAAGCAGCTTTATTGGTAAAAGTAGCAGCCAATATGCTACTGGGTTCTACCTCTAAAAAAAGAAGGGAGATATAACGTACCGATAGAGCAAAGGTTTTTCCTGAACCTGCTGAGGCGGAGTAGGCTAAGTATGGTTGAAAAGTTTGATTGGACATCTATTCTCTTTTTTGACTAAATAATTTTTTAACCATTATAATATAAAAGAGAAAAAATCAAGATAAATATAATTAAATAGCAAAATGTTTTAAAAGGTAATGATTTTTCTAAAAATTCCAAAATAAAGGGTTTTGAATTAGATTAAATTAAAAAGTGGTAGTAAGAGAGG
>JALTGP010000116.1 GCA_027076905.1 Campylobacteraceae bacterium
ACCGAGCTTCCTATTTTTCAGAGGGATGGGAAGGATATTGAAGAGCTATTACCTTGGAATGTGGATAAGGAGCTTTTAGCTTAAGTTTCTTAATGTTGGGTTGGTGGGGTTAACTTGGGGCTTACATAAAAATAGTTCTAGCATCAAAATAAGTAATAAAATATCGTCAACTCAAATTACTACCACTATTTTAGGAAGTGGGGTGGTTACTATTTTAAAACTAAAAGAGTTTAAAGAAGAGAATGAACACTTTTTTATTGAGATAGAACAAGAGGATGGAACTCAATTTTGGACTCAAAAAAGTTTTAGTTTTGAGGAGATTTTGGGGATGGGTTTGCATCAATTACCATAGCCCTATAATAGATATCTTGCAAAACTAGGAACCGATGGCTTTAGCCTCGTTTTGTTCGGGACTAAAGTCTCCGATTCCAAAGAGTTTTGCCAGAAGTTTAATCTAAAAAGTTAATAATTCTATTTGGTTTCTCATAATATCTATAATCCTCTTTGCTATTTAATATTTGTCTATTCTCTGATTATATTCCTAGATTGGTTCTAATATAATTATCTAAAAAAACTTTACTAAAAATTAACAATTCCTTTAATCGTCTTACTCAACATCGCATCTTTTTTGACATCAGAACGCTCAACACCTATCTTAGTGCTGGTAATAACAGCTCTGCCTATGACTCTTTTTTTACCACTTTTTAGCCGTACACCCCAGTAATTGTGTAGGATAATTGGGTTACCATTTTTCTCACCCACATAGAGCGTAATGTGTCCAGGAACATAGAGCAGTGTACGGAATGGTTGTGCATTACTCAAGATGGTTTCTTGTTTCTCTTTTTCAGTTAATCCAGAGAGTGACATATACATTCCACTGCTCTCTTTTGCCTGCTGAGAGGAGTTTCTAGGCAGATAGATACCAAAAGGAGCAAAGAAATCACGGGTCAGTGCCGAGCAGTCTCTTGATTGAAGTTTTCCACCCCAACCGTAAGGCTCACCTACGAGTTGATTGGAGATGTGTGCGATATTAAACGTATTAAACTTAATTGGCTTTCGTGCAATTAAGTTTACCTCTGAAGGGGAGAAACGCTTGATAGTAGCATAGGCGTTGTTATCTTTTCCTGCAAAGAGGTACTCATTGGTCTGCTTGTCCATAGGGAAAATTGTTCCCATTTTTACCAATGAAAGGTTCACGCCATCCTCTATCAAGTTGAGATTATCGGTTACAGTTATTGCGTATTTATCATTTTGAAATTGCTGTTGAAAATTTGATGAGACAAAAGCGATGTCGGAGTATTTTAACCAACCAAAAGCGTATGAGGTTTTGGCATAGACCCATTTTTTATCTTTGGAGTAGTGAGATATAAATATTGGGGTATTCATATGCACAGAACTGTTTTGATTGTAATCAAAAGGGAAGCCCTCTCCTGTACGTTTTGGATTATAAAATATCTCCAACTTACTAGGGTAGAGTTTTAAATCAGTGTGTTTGATAGTAATCGCAGGTTGTGCCAAGCTATTGTAGTTTGAAAAGTTTGAGTTTTTAATCTGATAAGAGAACCATTTTTTTGGAATTCGTCTACCTGAACGCCGATAGGTTTTCTCTTTGGAGTATTTGAACTGCCACGTTCTCTCTGTCCGAGTTAAATCCATCTGAACAAGTTGCCATGGTTCAAAAAATTTACTGTTATAGGCATCATCGTTTGCTAACTGCTCATAACCACTCATCGTCTCAGCTTGTTGGGCAAAAGCCTCTGTATTTTGTTCTATCTCTAAAGTATCAGCAACATCCCTAACTGGCATACTGTCCAACGCACTGGTTGGGCGTTGACCTTTCATTAAAACCGTATCTGCAAAGAGCATTGAGAATAGCATAGAGAAGAGTGTGGTGGTCACGATGACCATAATATATTTTTTCATTATAGACCCTATTTTTTATATCTATTATAATAAAAATAGTCTGCTTTGTACAGAAAAATCATCTATTTATCTTGAATTTTCAAAGAGTTAAACATCCTATGTTTAGGGAACTACAGAGGATATTAGATACTGTTCAAACTTATAATTTATCATTTACTATTGCCATATATTTGACCAAGATGCTCTATCTTCTTTCCCATGTTTAAAAGGGTCATGTCTGCTAAAACCAGTGCCATCATCGCTTCACACACTACCGAACCACGAATTGCAACACAAGGGTCATGACGACCTTTTAACTTACATTGTACACTCTCATTCTTTTTGGTGACAGTCTCTTGTGGCTGAAAAATAGAAGGGGTTGGTTTAAAATGGGTTTTAACCACAATATCATCCCCATTTGAGATACCCCCAAGCATCCCCCCTGAGTGGTTGGTTTTGAACCCATTTGGAGTTATCTCATCATTGTTTTGGCTACCTTTTAGGTGTGTAGAGGCTATCCCCTCGCCTATCTCTATCGCTTTGGCAGCGTTGATTCCCATCATAGCTTCAGCCAATATCGCATCGAGTTTATAGTAGAGAGGCTCACCCAAACCAATAGGCACACCCGTAGCAACCGTCAACACTACACCACCTACCGAATCATGACTATTTTTAGCATCCAAAATCGCTTTCTCTTGTGCCTCTTCTACCTTGGGGTCAAGGACATAGAGTTTAGAGGCTTTGGCATGAGTAAAATCATAACTCTCTGATTTGATACCATCTACTTCACAGAGTCCAGACATAATCTTCACCCCTACCTCTTTGAGCATCAGTTTGGCTATTGCTCCTCCTGCTACTCTGGCTGCTGTCTCTCGTGCCGAGCTTCTTCCACCTCCACGATAATCACGGATACCATACTTATGATAGTAGGTAAAATCAGCATGACCAGGGCGAAATAAATCTTTGATATTGTCATAATCACGGCTCTTTTGGTTGCCATTGAAGATAACCATCATAATAGGTGTACCTGTACTAAGCCCCTCAAAAGTTCCTGAAAGTATTTCTACTTTGTCATCCTCTTTTCTTGCCGTCTCTAGCTTACTCTTTCCTGGTTTTCTTCTGTCAAGTTCTGATTGAATAAATATCTCATCTATCTCTAATCCAGCAGGGACACCATCTACAATACAGCCCAAAGCTTTTCCATGAGACTCTCCAAATGTGGTTAGTGTGAATTTTTTTCCAAATGTATTCAAGATAACATCTCCCTTAATTTTACTAAAGCAATCTCTGCTGCTCTCTGTTGTGCCTCTTTTTTACTGCGTCCTATCGCCTGAGAGATAAATTTATGTTGTAACTCAATCGCAATCTCAAACTCTTTTTGATGGTCGGGACCAAAAGCTCTAACTAATTTATAGGTTGGGGTCTCTCCAAACTCAGCTTGGGTTAACTCTTGAAGGGTGGTTTTAAAATCTTTTGAGAGAGAGTTTAAATCAATCGTCTCATAACTATCTTCTATCAATCGTATCACTACTTTAGAGGCATCTTTTAGACTACTCTCCAAGTAGATAGCACCAATAATTGCCTCAAAGGCATTGGAGAGAAGAGAGGGTTTTGTTCGTCCATGATTGTTCTCTTCTGCAATAGAGATAAGTAGACTCTCTCCTAGATTTATATGTTCAGCTAATCGTGTGAACCCTTTTTCATTGACCAAAGAGGCACGAATTTTAGAGAGTACCCCCTCATCCTCATTAAGAAATTTTGAAAAGAGATACTCACCCACAATCAAATCAAGAACCGCATCACCTAAGAACTCTAAACGCTCGTTATTATAAGGCTTCTTATAGCTCTTATGCGTGAGTGCTTCGGTGATGAGGTTGGCTTGTTTAAATTTGTAATCTAAAGCCTTTTCCAATGACTTAAGCTGTTTCATTTTTTTCCTTTTTTACTATATAATTTTTTATCTACAACGTTTTTTCTATCAATTTTAAAGTAGAGAGTACCCGCGTGGAGACTGTTTTTTTGTAATATTCTCTTTAATAGAAAGAGAGTCCAATGCGTAACACTGAGGACAACGATTAAATGAGATAGGAGAGGTCTGTTTACATCTTTTACATAGATAACTAAAACTCAAATCCATCTCATTAGCACCACTTTTCAAAGCAGAAACCATCACATCTATCACAAAAATATCGCTCTTTACAGTTGACTCTTCAAGAGGTAAAATGGCTCTTGCCATATATATACTCTTTAAGATATCACTCTTTGAGATTATATCAAGATTGAGGTTCGACGTGGGTAATAGCCATAATATATCAAGAATAAGATGGGCTTTTGTATCATCTATAAACGCCCATGATCTCTTTGTATGCAATCTAAAAAGCTCTTGGACAACTCTTCGATAGGAGTAGTCACTGGTTTTCAAATACTCAACAAGCATATTAAACTTTTTGGACGATGAGATATCCCTCTTTTTAAGCAATGTCAATAGATTTAGGTTTGATTCCAATTGCAAAGCAGATACACCCAATGTTTTTAAGGGAATCAATGTCTCTTTGGCTTTATCATACTCTCCTAAAAGTTCATAAACCACCTCAAGATAGTAGAGTGATTCACTATTTCGAGGATGCTTGTGTAGAATTTCTAAAAATATCATCTCAGAGCGTTGTAAAAAACCTGCTTTAAGATAGGTTTTTCCCAATGATTCAAGTAGATACTCCTTTTTGGAAAAATCCCCTATATGCTTGATAAGATGGAGATAGAGACCAATAGAACGCTGATACTCTCCTCTATCAGCCAGACTACTTGCCAAAGAGGAGAGAGGAGAGACCAATGAGGCTTCAAAAGGTATCTTGTCCATATCAAGAGAAAAAACACAGCTATCTATCTTGCCTAAAAAACTCTCTAGGCTTCTTTTTTTTCTCTCCTCTTTATAGCTCCCCATCAGATAAGAGACCACAGAAGTCAGCAAAACCAATACAATAATAATAAAAATACTAAAGAGAGGGTCATCGGATGAGGGTAGTATCTTGTCCACATTTTACCTTTTTGTTGTTTTATAATATTAACATATTAGCTATAATACACTTATGATTGACAAAGCATCTGAAGAAAACCTCAAAAACAGTATTGATATTGTAGATATTATCTCCAATTACATTGAGATAAAAAAAGCAGGAGCAAATTTTAAAGCAAACTGCCCATTTCATGGGGAGAAAACTCCAAGTTTTGTAATTAGCCCAAGTAAACAGATATACCACTGTTTTGGATGCTCTGTTGGTGGTGATGCCATACAATTTGTTATGGAGTATGAGAAGATAAACTATCCCGAAGCCTTGGAGAAGATAGCCTCCATGATGAACTTCTCTTTGGAGTATTCTCAAGGAAGCAGTGACCATACCGAAACACGTCGTCTGTTAGAGAGTGTACAGGGGTGGTACTATAAAAACTTGGATTACAACAATATTGCTAAAACCTATCTGCAACAACGGGGTATCAACCAGCAATCCATAGAGAAGTTTGGTATTGGATATGTGGGGTCTTCTTCGGAGCTTATGAATTTTCTATCTACCAATTTTTTACCCACACCACAAGCAGAAGAGGCAGGAGTGGTGGCACAGCGTGAGCGTGGTGGATTTTATGCACGTTTGACTGAGCGTATCACCTTTCCTATTTATAGTCCCAGTGGAGCAATTGTAGGTTTTGGGGGTAGAACCATTACCAACCACCCTGCTAAGTATATCAACTCACCCCAAACCAAACTCTTTAATAAATCACAACTCCTCTATGGTTATGCCAAAGCAAAAGAGCATATCTATAAAAATAAAAAGCTCATTGTCTGTGAGGGTTATCTTGATGTGATTATGTTTCATCAAGCAGGATTTCAAGAGGCTGTTGCCACACTAGGAACGGCACTTACCGAAGAACATCTGCCCCTATTAAGAAAGGGTCAACCCAAAATTATCTTGGCATATGATGGAGACAAAGCAGGAGTAGCCGCCGCATTAAAAGCAGCAACCATGCTAACCATCGGTGGGTTTGATGGTTCAGTGGTACTCTTCCCCAATGGTGCTGATCCTGCGGATATGATTGCCATTGGCAAGATTCAAGAGGTGGCCAATCTCCTACGAGCCGAACAGCCTCTTATCCCTTTTGTCATAGAGATGATGGTAAAAGCACATGACCTTAGTAACCCCAAAGATAAAGAGGTTGCATTTGGAATTATCAAAAACTATCTCGACCAACTTACCCCCATTATAAGAGATGCCTATATTCCTCATGGTGCAACGGTATTGGGTATCTCTCCTGCTCTTTTTGGGAGTATAGAGATAATAGAGGATGAGTCTTCACAACAGAGAGCCAAAAAAGATAAAGTTAAAAAAAATAGACAACCTACTGTGAGTATCTCAGAGACCAAAGAGGATATAGGAAAACTAAGTATTATAAAAACTTTATATGAAAATCCAGAGTTTATAGACGAGGTGATTAATGTTATCGAACCCTCCATGTTTGGTGACTATGCTCTTCTTTTTGATGCAGTTCTAAAAAATGAGCAAAAGAACCCAAATCTGATAGGATTAACACTTGATGATAAAATTAAAACCATGCAAAAAGAGGAGCTAGAAAAATCTCTTATTTCACTACTCTTTGGACACTATACCACACAATTAAAAGCCATCTCCACGAGTAGCACCATGCCTTTAAACAAAAAAAGTTTTTTATTTCGTAAAATAAAAATGGATATTATGCCACGCCTAAGACGTGGTGAATTGGTCTCTTATCCAGTGAACTACCTCTAGCTAAAGAGCTAGTACCGTTCACGCTAAGTAAACCCAACGAGTCTGAACACGAAAGGCTTTTGAGTTTAATCCTAAATTTAGGAGATAAAATAGCCTTAGTTGCTACGCACGATATCCACAATTTTTCGACTCATTCCATCAATATATTTTATTAGAGGAAGCCTAAATGGAGCAAACTCTCTCTCTGTCCAATTTTTAAAATGTTGGGGATAGACAAACCCTATCTTATTAGGTTCTGCTTGTGAGTTTTTAGAGATGGCAACGAGTGTCATCTTTTGGCTATGGTTAATCTCAGCAATCTTTGGGTCAAGAGAGATGGTTGGTTTTAGCTTATAGATATGTACAAAAAAAGCCGTAGCAGAGTAAAAATCGTCTCTGTTCATAAAACTTTGGGTCAAAAGACCATACCCCTTTGCGTTGAGCTTTTTACACCCCAATATCCCACAATCATTGAGTGCCTGTTTCTTACCCTCATTGATAATCACAATAGTTGAAAGTCCCAAACGAGAAGTTAGTTTGGCATAGGCACTCTCTTTTCCTCTTCTGACTCCCCATTGCCCATCTGCATATGAGAGCAGACCATTGACCTCATCAGCACGAATACCATACTTGGCAAGGTTAATCAGTTTGATATTACGCAACATATTAAACTCTGAGCGTAAACGGTTGTCAATATAAGCAGGAATCCTCCAACCAAAACTGTATCGCTTCTCAAAATTGGTCAATTTCGTTGTTCCAATATGTGTATGGAGAGGATATTCACCCACATTCACTATGTACCCAACCCTTTTAACTACCAAGGGAATCGACCCATTGGATTGATTGGGTAGAGATATTGTGGTAGATTGTGTTCCATTTTGAGCAGGAGGGACACACGCAGTTAAAAAAAACAGCATCATTAAAAGTAAGATTTTTTTGAACATAAAATTTCCTTTTTGTAATTAGTTGAAATAAATTATATCCAAATTTATTTCTTAATCTACATCAAAAATTCTATAACCGTAACCCATTATAATTGTTAAAAAGGAAAAATATGATGAAAAAATTATTATTAAGTATCATAATGATGTTAACGCTCTCCCCATTTACCAACGCAACAGAAGTGGTCAAAGATGGAAAAGAGTATCCCCTAGAAAAGCTTAGAGAGCAGAATCAAAAGATTATTAAAATGGTGGTTGAAGAGGTCTCTAAAAACCTACCCCAAAAGGTCAACAAGTACACACAAATGATAAAAATAAGAGATGAAAACCTCACCCTCATCTACACCTTTGAGATAAATGCCTCTCCAAAAAGTGATGAGACTGTTCGAAAAGAGGGAAAAGCAAAGATGCAAAAAAACGTTAGTAAAGGTATTTGCCAATCCTCCAAACGATTTTTAGAGGCAGGGGTTAGCATCAGTTATGAGTATATCAGTGCCTCAACAAAAAAAGAGCTATTTACCTTTACCATGACTCAAAAGATATGTAAGGAGCTAAAATATGATTAAATCTTCTATTATTTTAATACTATTTCTCTTATCTACAGGCTGTGAGGAGCGTTCCAAAACCGATGTAGCCAAAGTCCATTGGGACAGAGATATGTGTGCCAGATGTGTCATGGTCGTAAGTGACCGACAAAACACCACTCAAATCAGAAACCCAAAAACAGGTAAAAAATATATGTTTGATGATATAGGCTGTGCCATATTGTGGTTTAAAGATGAAAACATCACATGGAAAGACCAAGCCATTATATGGATAACCGATGTCAACACAAGTAAATGGATAGATGCAAAAAAAGCCTTTTATGACACAGAAAACATCACCCCTATGGCGTATGGTTTTTCAGCTCACGCATCAAAAGAGACGATTAAAAAAGGACAAGAGGTCATCAGGTTTGAGGAGTTGAGCCGTAGGGTTTTGGAAATTGGGAAGTGAAAATTCAAAACAAAATTTGGTATTCTTCACAACCCCCAAAAACAAGTTGACAGTTCACATCCCCAAAAGTTCACAGACAATAGAATCCCCTTAGGAATTGTAAAAGAACAAATCTACCCAAGTTACGCAGGATTTTTGTTTCTAGTTGGATTGTCTCATGAGGAGCATAGTTATTCTATGTGACGATTGAGAGAATTCAACTAGGAATAAAAAGACAAGTAAAATGGGTAAATTTATTCTTTGAAGATTCCTAATGCAGTTATCGCTCCATAGCTCTTGTTTTATTGAGACATATATGCACAATGTGCTATTGTACTACGAATTTCATCTGTTAATTCTGGTCGTCTTCTTGACTTTGGGGTTACTTCTAGCAGTAAATCTAAGTTTTTTTTAGTAACATATTGACACCTTTGATGGTATTTTTTCACTCAACAAATTGGCTTTGTTGGGTGATACTTCTGTTTTACTCTATTTTTCTTAAATTTTTCTTGAATTGATTTTGGGTGTAACTGTATCGCTGTTATGAAGGATGCCACTTTTATTATCCTCAAAAGTATCAAATATGTCTACTTTGGTATTTTTCATAATTTTTCTATAGTGTCTATTTATCCAAACTCTAACACTTCTAGTAAGCATATTTGTACGTATTGTGTCTCTTGCCTCTTCAAAACTCTCTATACCAGCTTCTCTTTTTTGATGAATATATACTAATATAAAAATATTATTACTCTTCATAACTTTAGCAATAAAACCACTCTTTTTAGTCTGATTCCAAAGGTTAGAAAAAAATTCTTTGTGTTTTTCATCTTCAAGTAAATAGCCAAAATATCCACTATTAAATTTCATTTTCTTACTAATTGAGTACTCTCTAGCAAAAGAGGCAAAACGTGCAATATCAACTTTCTCTTCTGTTAACTTAGAGAGAACCTCTTTTGCTTTTTCTTCATCTCTAAAGTATATATATGAGACCTCTATATTACGTTTATAACTATATTTTTTTTCATTTTTAGTATAAAATTCTTTGACCTTTTTATCTAAATCTTCTCTATCTTTTGCTATCTCTTCTCGTGCTATTGTCCGAAGAGTTATGGATTTAAGCAAAATCTCTTTTTCTAATTCATCTAAAATGATACCACGATGATGATTTTTTTCTATCTCTTGCTTTATATTTTTATCTATCTGTTTTTTATACTTTTTCTGCTCCTCCACAAGAGGTTCTAAACTAAGTGTATAGTTTAAATATTTCTCTAAGAAAAGTTTTCTTTTTTTAGCAGAAACTTTATTATATAAGCTAGGTAGTGTATCAACACCATATTTTTTATTATTAATAGTGTAAATATAATCAACCACTGATATATTTAGCTCTTTAGAAATTTTTTGACTCTCTAAATAGATAGATTCATTTATCTCTTGAATGCTGTTACTATTGCTCTCTTTTATAGATTGAGGAGCATCACACCCCATTACTACAGAGGCTATTAATCCATAGCCCAATATATTTATCTTTTTTATTCCCATTTTATAATTAACCTTTTTTATTATTCAGCTTTAACATATCTTATGACATAAGTATAAGGTGTTTTAGCTGTTTTACGTATCTCTTTTAGTTCTGATTCTGTTTTATTTTTACTCTCATTTTCATAATTATTAAAAATATACTGATTTGTCATTTGCCCTTTACGATTAAGTACATATGGCATAGCCACATAGCCATCTGTTGGCTTTGAAAATCTAATATCTGAACCATTATTGTGAAAACCTTCGATGGAAAGATTTTGACGTAAATAAGCTGTTGCATCATTACCACTTTCATCAAGTATAGTTACCCCTATATCCCCCTTACCCTCATTGTACTCATCAGGTGTTATAGTTTTATCTGTATAAGATACTCCATATTTTGTATTATATCCAACAATTTTACCCTCTTTATTTTTAACTGCTTTTGTCTGTATTGTAATGATATAAAGCTTCTTATTATTCTTTTTATTTATAAAATAATATCCAGGGTCGTGTAATGAACTTTCAGTAGGTATTGGTTTTGATTTAGAACCTTTTGTAAAAGTTTTATTATACTTTAATTTGATTTCAATATCAGTAATATTAATAGTTTTATTTAAAACCACAGGTGTCAGTGTCGGTGTCGGTGTCGGTGTCGGTGTCGGTGTTGCTGTTGGTGCTGGTGTCGCTGCTGATGTTGTTAATTGCACATCTGCACTTCCATTAGAGACAGTAACAAATCTCCAAACTTTCAAAATTGGCTTTTTATTTTTATCTAATAGAGTATAATAGATGACATAGGTTCCAGCCTTATCCTTATTATCAAGATAATCACTAGCATTAATATCAATAGTTTCATCATGAACCCCTACACCACCTACCAAATAACCTCCACCATTAACCTCATAACCCTTTTCATATTTGTATTCTTCTCCTATATCAATAGTTACATTTCCCTCTTCTTTAAGAGTTAGAGATATATCTCCTTTTTTATCCTCACTCTTATAATCAGACTCTATTGGAGGTTTTGGTGTTGATGAAACAACAGGTGTCGGTGTCGGTGTTGGTGTCGGTGTTGGTGTTGGTGTCGGTGTCGGTGTTGATGTTGTTAATTGCACATCTGCACCTCCATTAGAGACAGTAACAAATCTCCAAACTTTCAAAATTGGCTTTTTATTTTTATCTAATAGAGTATAATAGATGACATAGGTTCCAGCCTTATCCTTATTATCAAGATAATCACTAGCATTAATATCAATAGTTTCATCATGAACCCCTACACCACCTACCAAATAACCTCCACCATTAACCTCATAACCCTTTTCATATTTGTATTCTTCTCCTATCTCAATGGTTACATTTCCCTCTTCTTTAAGAGTTAGAGATATATCTCCTTTTTTATCCTCTATCTTAGAATGAGACTCTATTGGAGGCTTTGGTGTTGATGAAACAACAGGTGTTGCTGTTGCTGTTGGTGTTGATGTTGGTGTTGATGTTGGTGTTGGTGTTGATGTTGCTGTTGATGTTGGTGTTGGTGTTGATGTTGGTGTTGATGTTGGTGTTGGTGAAGCTACTACTTTCTTTCCTTCATATGGAACAATATCTAAAATATTACGCTCATAAAGAAGAACTTGAATATCTGTTGGATTGTTAATATCTCCTGCACCAATCTCGTCCTCTTCTAAAACATTATTGATTTCTATTAAAGTTTCATTATCATCAACACCTCTTACTTGAGCATCATTATAATCTTGAATCTGAGGTTCAGTTGTCTCTCCATTCGTACGTGCATACTCTCTAATTGTTGACATTGCATTGGCAGAGTCACTTATTTTTGTAGTCTCTGTTGTACCACATGCCATT
>JALTGP010000117.1 GCA_027076905.1 Campylobacteraceae bacterium
TAGAAGATGATAGAGGTGTAGATACGGCTTATCCTAGTGGATTAACTCCTGTTGATACCGATGGAGATAGTATCCCTGACTTTATAGATACCGATAGTGACAATGATGGAACTCCTGATATAGATGAGTCTGGATTAGATAATCATAGTGGGGCTATTGGAGAGAATGGACTCTATAACAGTCTTGAACTTAGTGATGATTATAATAATACCCAAGGTATGGCTTATGATAAAACTGAATCTATATTCAGACTAATAGATAGTGACAATGATACCCTATATGATGGCTCAAATGCCTCTCCTATGGGTACAGACTTTGATTATCGTGATAATAATGACTCTAAACCTGAATTTACAATAAGCAATATAAGTAAAACAGAGGGAGATAGTGGTTTAACTAACTTCGATTTTAAAATATCTATTAACAGAACTACAGGTCATGGTATTAGTTTTGATTACCAAACAGCCAATGGAGGTAGTAGTAATGCTTTAGAAAATGCTATTTCAGGTAGTGATTATAATGGTATAAATGGGCATATAGATATAGCAAGAGATATTATTAGTAAAACTATTACTGTTTCTGTAATAGGAGATACAGAGATAGAAGATGATGAGAATTTCTTATTGAAAGCTCTTAATGTTAATGGTGCTGATATAGATAGTTTTATAGCTACTGGTACAATTATCAATGATGATGATACGAATATAGATAACAACACAAGCCGTGGAGATTTGGATGAAGATAACGATGGTCTTTTTGATGATATAGAGATAGGAGATGGCTCAAATCTTATATCTGATGTTGATAATAACTTTACAAAAGTGATTTCAACCCAACAAGACAAACTCTATAGGTTTACTTTTAATCTAAATGATAATAGTTCATCTGCTATTAAAGGTCAAATAAAAGCATTTGCTGATGATAACTCTTCTATTATTATCAATAATATATTTTATACTATGGATAGATATGATGCCTTTTTCAGAGCTAAATCAAATCGTACACGAGTATCTTTTAAAACAGATGCCTCACAAAATGTAAATTTAGCAATTGTAGAGGTACTTGATAGTGATAATGATACTGTTCCTGACTTTTTAGATTTGGACTCTGATAATGATGGTATTCCTGATAATATTGAGGCTCAAACTACCCAAGATTATATTATGCCAAATGGAATAGAAGATGATAGAGGTGTAGATACGGCTTATCCTAGTGGATTAACTCCTGTTGATACCGATG
>JALTGP010000118.1 GCA_027076905.1 Campylobacteraceae bacterium
TAATATATCTCATGAAGCCTGTTTGCCTTTTTCATCCATGCATGGAGTTCATCCCATGACTCATCTTCTATTAGCTTTTGGCAAAGGAGCATCTCAGTGTTGAAGCTTACTATTGATTCCAAAAGGTTTGCTTTGTTCTGTCTGAAGATATCCTCCCACATATTGGGAGAACTCTGTGCAATACGACTCATACTTTTAAACCCCCCACCTGCTAAATTGACAATGGCATCTGCATCCTCTTGTCTCATAACGGAGTTGGCGATGGCATAGCTAACAGCATGAGGCATATGTGAGATAAAGGCTGCGTGTCGGTCATGCTCTTTGGCATTCATATAGACAATTTTTGAGCCGATATCATTAAAAATCTTTGTTGCAATACGGTTTTGATGCTCTCCACTCTTTTCTTGGTCACAGAATACCATAGTTTTATTATCGTACAAATCATTTATTGCGGCAGAGGGACCAAACTTTTCAGTTCCTGTCATTGGGTGTGCTGTGACGAAGTTTTTTCGAATGGTAGAGGGGATGGAGTTGGATATCTTATTTTTACTGCTTCCAAAATCTATAATGGTACAATCGGGTGAAACCCATTTTAGCTTTGGCATAATGGCAATAATAGCATCTACTGGTATGGTTAAGATAATGACATCACACGCCTTAATCTTTTTAAAATCATCACTTATCTCATCAACAAGTTGTAGAGATAGTGCCTCTTTTTGGTGTGATTGGTTGTGGTCATAGCCTAAAATATAATATTCTTTGGAAAGTTTTTTAAGTGCTAAACCTAAAGAACCACCCATTAAACCTAGTCCAATAATGCCTATTTTCATCAATTCTCCCTTAATTTATGGTCGGATTATAGCACTTTTTTAGTGAAAAGTAGATACACTTATGGCATTTGAAACAACAAAGATAAACACGCTAAGGAATTACTGCTTCTATGAAAAAAATTATACCATTATCTCTCACATTAAGCTCACTTCTTCTCTCTCAAACCATCACTTCTATCAAGTATGATGGGCTTCTTCATCTCTCAACAGATGTGGCTACGGAGATATCAGGTATTCATATCGGTGATGAGTTTGATATTAACAAGATAGATGAGTCTCTTAAAAAGTTTTATAAACAGGGTTATTTCTCTGATATTATGGTCTCAACATCAGGAGCTGGGGATTTACTTTATACCTTTAAGGAAAAATCTGTTATCTCTAAATTGGTGATGAATGGATACAGCTCTGATGATGAATCAGAAGGAGTTTTTGTCTCTATGGGTTTGCGTAAAGGAGACCTTTACGATAGTAAAAAAATCGAATCAGCCAAAAAGAAGCTGATTAAACGAATAGAGTCCGAGGGCTACTATGATACGGTTATTGAAGTAACTACTGAACCAAAGACAGACAGTGTGGCACTGGTTTTTGATGTCAACAAAGGTGAAAAAATCTACATTAAAAATGTAGATTTTGCAGGGGCTGATACAATTGATTTAGTAGATTTAGAGAATGCATTAGCCAACCAAGAGGAGGAGGTGATGGGGTGGCTTCCTGGACTTAATGAAGGGGTTGCCCATATTGACCAATTGGGGTACGACTCCTTTCGAGCCAAAGATGTCTATATGACCAATGGCTATCTGGATGCGACAGTGAGTGAACCTCTGATGCGTGTGGATAGTGGCTCCTATATTGCAGATATCACCTATCAGATAGATGAGGGTCAACAGTATCATGTCAATAAGATTGTTTTTAAGGGTCTAGTTGATGAGTTGGATGAAAATAGTATCAGAGAGAATCTTCGTCTACTTGAAAGCAAGGTCTTTAATGTTAAGAAACTAAGAAAAGATATCGCTTATATTCAAGAGCAGGTGGCAAACTTAGGGTATGCCTATGCAAAAATCACCCCAAATTTTAATAAAAATGAAAAAAATGGGATGGTGGATATCCAATATAGTATTCGTACAGGAAATAAAGTACGCATCAATGATGTTATTATCTCAGGGAACTACACCACCAAAGATAGTGTTATTCGTAGAGATGTATTCTTGACCCCAGGTGCGATGTTTAATTTAACCGATTTAAAAGATACTAAAAGCACCTTGGGTCGTAGGGGTTTCTTTGAAAAAGTGGATATCTCACAAGAGCGTATTGATGCTAATACGATGAACATATTGGTTAAAGTAAAAGAGACACCCACAGGAAGCATCCAAGCGGGTGGTGGATATGGGTCGATACAAAAAGCAATGGTAAATGCCAGTCTCTCGGACAGAAATATCATGGGAACAGGGATTAATGCAGGAGTCTCAGTTGATTACTCAAAAATCTCTCTTAATTATGCATTGAATATCAATAACCCTCGTATTTGGGACAGTGAATATAGTTTTGGTATGAATCTATATAGAAATGAGTTTGATTATGAGACACAAGGATATCAGCAGAAAAGTTCAGGAGTTGGTATAAATATTGGAAAACAGATAACACGAAACTTGAATGGTTATGTTGGATACAACTACAGTAAAAATAAGACCGATGGATATTTTGGGAACAGTACCTCTACCTATAGTAGTGTTTGGAATGATGAAGATTTTTCTTATGCTAAAAGTACTTTTTCAATGGGATTAAACTATGATACTACTGATGATTTTTATGTTCCAAGAGAGGGAATAATCCTTGGTGGTAGTGTTGGACACTCTGGGCTTGGTGGAGATGAAAAGTTTATCTCATATTCAGCAAAGGCAGGTTTTTATAAAGGATTAGAGGATTATATAGACTACGATTTGATTTTTCGTTATAAACTCCGTGCCAATATGCTACAAGAGAGAGGACAAATTCATGGTCCAGAGAAGCTGTTTTTGGGTGGGCCCTCTAGTTTGAGAGGATATGAACCATACAGTATCGCACCACATGATGACAGTGTTGGCAAGGATGAAAATGGAAACCTGGAAGATAAACGAAAGTTTAGAGGAGGATTAAAGTCTGTAGTCAATACCATTGAGGCAAGTATTCCACTCTCTGATTCAGCCAAGATGCGTTTGGCATTTTTTTATGACCATGGATTTATTGGAGAGGATAGCTTTACAGAGATAGAGAGAAAATCATATGGTCTTGCACTAGAGTGGTTCTCTCCTATGGGACCAATCAACCTTATTTGGGGTTGGGCAATCAACCCAGATAAACTCGATAGAGAGTCTCTATTTGAGTTCACCATGGGACGAAGATTCTAAAACAAGAGTTCGAATAGTTCCACCTATGCCAATGGCTTGTGAATGTTTAAAATGAATAGGAAGTTTCTCTAGCTTAGGAATGCAAATTAAATAAGTGCCAGTTTTCATAGGTAAATAAACGAATAGATTTAGCTATAGTTTGACGCAGGACTACTCCCCGTAATTCAAGGAAAATTAGAGTTAAAGATATTTGTTTAGTTGCCTTTGAAATTTGGTAGTTATTTAATTTGTATTCCTTATTTTGGATATAGGCTTTTGCTTTTTCTATCGAGCCCCCTCCGAACATAATATGAAAATCATAGAGGCTACTCTCTTGGTAGATAACAAGCCTAGCTGTATTTGAACCAATGTCGATAACAGCTGTTACTTGAGAGAGGATAAACTACTCTTCTTCTTGCATTTTATTATATTTGAATTTTAACTCTTCAGCACTCTCTACTGCATCTGGGTCTGAGGAGATACAATCAACAGGGCATACAGAAATACACTGTGGCTCATCATAGTGTCCTACACATTCGGTACATCGGTCTGTGTCTATTAGATATATTGGGTCATTCTCTTCAATTGCCTCATTTGGACACTCTTCTCTACACGCATCACATGCGATACAGTCATCTGCTATTTTTAAAGCCATATTATTCTCACTTTATATTTATTTTCTAATTACAAAAAGGTTTATATCTTAACAAACCTTATGGTTAAATGAAATTATGAGAATAATTAAAGTTCATTGTGTAAAAAATGACTATATGGAAAAATAATACTGGCAATTGCTCCTTTTTCAGTTTTTCTATTTTTCAGGGTAAGGTCTACCCCCATAGACTCCGCTGCATTTTGTGCCAAAAAGAGTCCAAGCCCTGCACCTTCGGAGTCCAAAGAGCGTTTAAAAGGAGCGAAAAAATCTTGTGTTTCATCAATTCCAGTTCCTTCATCCATTATCTCAATAATGAAATTTTTCTCATCTGTTCGTACAGTTAAAGTCACAAGACCATCTTTTGGAGTAAAGCGTAGGGCATTTTGGATAAAATTTTGAAAAATCTGCATAAACAGTAAGGGTTGAATGGTAATCATAAAGCGTTCAACATTAAAATGATAGATAAAGTTTCTATTTTGAGAATGTGCCAAAAGCTCATACTCTTCTGCTTTTTCTACCATAAAACGGATAATATTCAACCGTTTTGGTTGTTCAAATTGCATTCCCTCTGCTCGACCAAACTCTAAGATATTATGTATCATATTATTTAGGTCATCAATAGATTTTATATTCTGCTGTAGGGTCTCTTTGATGTTATCATCTTTTTTATACTTCATAAGGTTAATTTGATTTTTTAACCGCATAACTGCCAAAGGTGTTTTTAACTCATGTGCTGTACCTACATAGAGTTCTTTTCGGTAATTTATAGAGGTTTTAATCTTGGCTATTAATCTATTGACCGATTCTCCAAGTTGAATGAATTCTAGTGGCAGTTCACTTATCTTAAGTGGTTGAAGTAGACTCTCATTCATATTGGAAAATTTATAGGTAAGTTTTTTTAGAGGTTTCATAAGATTACTAGAGAGGACAGAGGCATAATAGATAATAAAAAATAGACCCGTTATAATCATAACCATCATGGCAACATAGGTCTTATAAAGAAGATTTTTCTCTTTGGTAACATTTTGTGAAATTTTTAGGTATCGTTTAGAAACAGGATAAGGGGTAACCAACTCAAGATAGTATTGGTCTCGTTTTTGAATGAGATGTGTGCCTAACTGTTTATTGGAGTTTACAATAGATATAGAGTTTTTATATAGTCTGGTCAATTCAAAGCTATTAAACTCTTTTAACAACAAATCAGGGTCTTTATAGTTTGAGATAAGATAACTAGCCTGTCTATCAAGTTCACTCTCAGCATCATCATAGAGATTGGTAAATAAAAAATAGGCTAAAATAGCTGAAATAGTAATAAGCATTGCTGTCATAGAGACAGCAATTTCAAGAAGAAATCTCTTTCTTAAGCTCCTTTTGGAAAGCAAAATCTATAACCTCTTCTTCTTACTGTCTCTATGGTAGTAATGTTTAATGGTTTATCCATTTTCTGTCTAATTTGGTTGATTGCCACTTCTATAACATTTGGTGTAACCAGCTCAGGCTCTTCCCAAATAGCATCAAGTAGTTGCTCTTTTGAGACGATTTGGTCTTTGTGCATCGCTAGGTGTGTCAAGACTTCAAATGGTTTACCTTTTAGTTCAATCTCTGTACCATCATAGATTATTTTTTCCTCTTCAGGGTTGATGATAAGGTTTTCAACTTCAATAATGTTTGAACCCCCAAAACGTAACTTTGCTTCAATACGTGTTGTTAAGATTTCAAAGTCAAATGGCTTTCTAATAAAGTCATCTGCACCTGCTCTAAGTGCTTCAATTTCACTCTCTCTATCATCTCTAGCGGAGAGAATAATAACAGAAGTTTTAGGCGATTTTTCTTTTAATTTTACAATAATATCAATACCTTCACCATCTGGAAGCATCCAGTCAAGTAGTACCAAATCATAATTCCTAATTCCTAAGTAGTACTCACCATCTTTAATGTTTTCAGCCACATCATTTTGAAACCCAAACTCTTTTAATCCATCTGATAGTGTCTTACTTAATGTTACTTCATCTTCAATAATTAATATTCTCATTTTATTTCCAACTCCTTGTTTAATATTTTTTTAATATTATAACACAAATAGATTATAGTTTAAAGTTTTTTTAAATACAAATCGTTATATTTTCAATATTTATTCATGATTTTATATTTTTTGATGTTTAGAAGCGTTGTTCCACTCGCTAGAGAGCGAAATTGTGGCATTCTTGATGATATCTGGTTTAGAGATTTTTAGATATAGTGACTCTATCTGAGAGTAGTTTTCAAAAAGCACCCGAGATATATCACTTAGAGCATTTTCCAAAAGTCCATACTCTTTTTCATACAGAGATTTTTCAATATCTTTTATAACCATAGCGTAGTCAATAAACTGATTTTCTGTATAATTATAGTTAATTTTTGTCTCAATTATAACTTTTTGTTTCGAACTACGCTCAAAATCTAAGATACCGATGATGGCATCAGTAGTTAGTGCTTCTATATGGATTGTCATAACCATTAAGCCACGCTCTTCTCTTCTCGTTTGAAAAGACGAAGTATATTGGGGGTATGTTTATAAAATATAATAAATGAGATAATCCAAATTGGTGCATGGGTATGAATAACCGCGATATCAGGATGAATAATATAGGAACTAATTAGAAGTCCTACCAATCCAATCAATGAGGATAGAGAGGAAATTTTTAGTACCTTAGCCGAAATATACCAAATCACAATTGCCACGATAGAAGGAAGAGGTAACATTACAAGAAGTACCCCAAAGCCTGTTGCCACACCTTTGCCACCTTCAAAAAGTAAGAAAGGGCTAAAGCAGTGACCCATAACTGCTAAAACAGCAAGAGTCCATAGAATATTGTCATCAGCTCCTAAATATCTAGCAACCAACATGACAATGACTCCCTTAGTAGCATCTAAAACAAAGGTAGCAATGGTAATCTTTTTTGCAATTTTGGGTGCTTTCTCTTTTAAAACGCGTAGTACATTGGTCGCACCTATGTTTCCACTGCCCTCTTGTCTGACATCCACTCCTGCAAAAACTTTTGCCAATATAAAACCAAAAGGTATTGCTGAAATGAGATAGCCAGTTAGATAAAGTATCAAATTTAAATCCATGAAATTCTCCATTATAAATAATTATTGGAATTTTAACCAAAAAGATGATATTTTTTGCTTTATAGAGGTCTAATTCACGTTTAACCCAAATTATGGTATTTTTTTGTTTTTAAAATTAAAGGTATTCGATGAGCATAGATTATAGAGCAGAGATTAAACGATTAAAAGATAAACTACCTGTTACCGTTGTGGGACACTTCTATCAGCGAGATGAGGTCTTTGAGATGGCAGACATCACAGGGGACAGTTTAGAGTTAGCTAAAAAGTGTAAAGCCGATAAGAACCCTTGGGTGGTCTTTTGTGGGGTAGGATTTATGGGGCAGAGTGTCAAAGTTATCGCCCCTGAGAAACGGGTACTCATGCCAAAGATTGCCTGTTGTGCCATGGCTCGAATGATAGATGGCTCCTATTTTGACGACTCTATAAACTACATGGTGGAGCGAGGTATTCCAAAAGAGAATATTCTACCAATCACTTATATTAATAGCGACGCAACAGTCAAAGCAAAAGTGGGAGAGATGGGTGGTTTGGTCTGTACTTCATCGAATGCTTTTAAGATTATTGAAAAAGGGTTAGAGAGTGGTAAAAAAATCCTTTTTGTACCTGATAGATGTTTAGGACAGAATTTTGCCAACTCAATGGGTTTAAAATCATGCGTAATTGGTGATGGAGAGTGTGACCCAAAAGAGGCAGATGTTATCTGTTTTAACGGTTTTTGCTCTGTTCACCAACTATTTACCCTTGATGATATTGAGTTTTACCGAGAAAGATACCCTGATATTCTCATCGCTGTTCACCCAGAGTGTGACCCCAAGATTGTAGAAGCTTCTGATTTTTCGGGTTCAACATCTCAACTTATCCAATATGTAGCCCAGCTTGACCCTGAGCAAAAAGTAGCCATAGGGACAGAGTACAACTTGGTAAATCGTATGCGTCCAAATGGAAACACCTTTGTACTCTCCTCAACCAAGCCTGAGTGTCCTACCATGAATGAGACTACTTTAGAGGATTTATATTTAACTCTCAAATCTATCGAAGATGATGCACCAATTAATGAGATTTTAGTTGATGAACATACAGTTAAATATGCAAATTTAGCTTTAGAACGGATGTTGGCGATTAAGTAGCTAGATATCTTAGGAATCTTCAAAGAACAAATTTACCCATTTTACTTGTCTTTTTATTCCTAGTTGAATTGTCTCAATCGTCACATATAATAACTATGCTCCTCATGAGATAATTCAACTAGAAACAAAAATCCTGCGTAATTTGGGTAGATTTGTTCTTTTACAATTTCTTATAAAATATATTTTTTTGGGAATCGAAGACTTTTTGTAACAAAAAGTACTTAGATTTCCAATATTTTTTAAACCCAAAATACCACACTATCAAATTTCTGTTTTTTATCCCATTGAAGTGTCTCTAACTCAGGAGTATCAAAAAACTCTTTGGGATAACCAACACACAGATATCCCACAAGCTCATACTCTTTTGAAATGGCAAGTATTTTATTTATCTTTTTAGGTTTTAGTATGCTAACCCAACCGATACCTATATTTAGACTTCTAGCCATTAACCACATATTTTGAATAGCACAGACCACACTATATCTTCCCATAAGTTTTTGACTGGTTTGTCCAAGTATCTTCTTTTTAGATTTTTTATAATAGACAGCAATATTGACAGGTGCTTCTTTTATACCTTCAAGTTTTAGAGTTTCATATATTGGTATATTTTTAAAATGCTTTTTACTACTTTTATACTCTTCTTTAAAATTGTCATAAACTCTGTTTTTAATCGCCTCATCTTCGATAACTATAAACTTCCAAGGTTGTGAAAATCCAACAGATGGAGCGTTTAGTCCAGCTTGTAATATCTGATTTAGTTTTTTTCTTTTTATCTTTTTATTTGTAAAATTATTACCTCGTATATCTCTACGAGAGATAATAATTTCATTTAAGATATCTGATTGCTTTTTACTGAATTTCATTTTTATTAAGTGCCTCTATTATCTCTTTTGGAATTTTTAAATTTTATGATTAAACTATTTTATTTCTCCTTGATTATCTTCGCCAACTGCTCAGGCAAAATCCCCAATGACTCCTCTACCAGCTTAGTATTCCCATGCGTAATAAACGCATCTTCATACTCAAAAGTATTTAACTCTATGTCCCGAATATCTGCGTCGCATAGCATCTCTAAAAGAGCAGAACCTACGCCACCTATTTTTGCACTGTCACTAAAGACGAACCATCTTTTATGTGTTTTTGCCAACGCTTTTAATCTCTCTATGTCTAAAGGTTTAACAAAACGTAAATCTAAAATGGTTGGATTTTTATCCATAAGCTTTGCTGTCTCCATCGCTCGACCCACACCATTTCCATAACCTATAAAGAGTATATCTTTTCCCTCTTCAATGATATCTGATTTTCCTAGCTCAAACACACTACTCTTTTCTATGGTAGAGCCAAACGCTCCTCTTGGGTATCTAAAGGCACATGGGGTCTTAAAATCTTTGGCAAACCTCATCGCTTTTTTCATCGTCTCGTTTGATGATGGAGCAAAAATGGTCATGTTTGGAATGGCTCGTAAAAATGAGATATCAAACACCCCTTGGTGAGTCTCTCCATCTTCTCCAACTAGCCCTGCTCTATCAATAGCAAACGCAACACCTAAATTCATGAGACAGACATCATGGATAACTTGGTCATATCCTCTTTGTAAAAAGGTTGAGTATAAGGCACAAAAAGGTTTAAACCCCTCTTTTGCCAATGCCCCCATGGAGGTTACAGCGTGTTGTTCGGCGATTGCCACATCCCAAAAACGTTTGGGGTACTTCTCTAAAGCCAAACTCATACCTGTACCACTTGGCATCGCTGCCGTTACTCCAACCACTTTTTCATCTTCATCTGCCAGTTCCACTAACGTTTCAGCAAAAATAGCAGTAGAGGCTTTTGGAGATGATTTTTTTAAAGAGTCACCTGTGCCAACATTAAAAGCACCAACACCATGCCAATGCTCTTTTCCGACCCCCTCGGCTACCTCATACCCTTTTCCCTTGGTAGTTTGGACATGAATAATCACAGGGCGTTTCATATCTTTGGCAATTTTTAGTGTCTCTATAAGTGAACTTATATTATGCCCATTAATTGGACCAATATACTCTAGCCCTAACTCTTCAAACAAAATCCCTGGGGTAATTAGGTGAAAAGACTCCTCAAAACGTTTTGCCATATAGGTGGCACTATCAGGGAAATTCTCCAACATCTCTTTGGTTTTGGCTTTGAATTTTTGGTAAAAAGGTGAAGCCATGGTTTGAGATAGAATACGACTCAACGCCCCAATAGGCGAAGCGATACTCATCTCATTATCATTAAGGATAATAATCGCAGGATATTTTCTATCTCCTAACTCATTCATCGCTTCATAGACCATTCCTGCACTCATGCTTCCATCACCAATCAGTGCTATGGGTAGACGCTCATCTTGCTCACCTTTTAGAGCAATCGCTTTGGCTGAACCAGTTGCTAATGAGATAGAGGTAGAGCTATGTCCTGCCATATAGTAGTCGCTATTTGACTCTTTTGGTTTGGTATATCCACTAAGCCCTTCAAACTGACGTAAGGTTTCAAACTCATCCCATCTACCTGTTAAGAGTTTATGAGCATAGGATTGATGAGAGACATCAAAGATAAAAGGGTTCTTTTCTGCATCAAAAACAGCGTGCATCGCCACGATAATATCTGTAGCCCCAAGTGTTGAGCTTAGGTGTCCACCATTTTTACTAACAACTTCCAGTATCCTCTGCCTAATTTGCTCTGCAATATCCTCTAACTCTTCAATACTCTTCTCTTTTAAATCCCCAAATTTACTCAAACCAAAACCTTTTTAAATATCTCAAAAAATCTATCATTCTGCTTTGCCGTACCGATAGTGATACGAACTGCGTTCATTCCATATGAGGCTAGATTCCGAATAATCACCCCCTCTTTAAAGAGTCTATCTGAAATATCTGTGGAGTTCATATTATCAGTAAAAAGATAGGTGATAAAGTTGGTATAGCTCTCAATATACTCAAATCCATTCTCTTTAGCAAACGCTTCATATCTACCAATTTGCTCTGTGTGAAGAGCGATAGAATCGGCTACAAACTCCTCATCTCTACACGCCTCAATACCTGCGACAAGGGAGAGAGTTGAGATGTTAAATGGTGGTCGCATCTTGTAAAGCTCTGATATCATTGGAACATTACCAATCCCATAACCAACACGCATTCCACCCAAACCATAAGCTTTTGAAAAAGTACCCAAATAGATAACATTTTCAAAATCAATAATATCATTTGGGGTGATACGATACGCCTCATCTTTAGCAGCAGCATACTCCATATAAGCACCATCTACCACTATCATTGTCTCTTTACCAACTGCCTCAATAATTTTCAATACATCCTCTTTGGTTATCGCATCTCCTGTTGGATTGTTGGGCGTACAGAGATAGATAATCTTTGGCTTATGCTCATTATAGGCGTGGATAAACTCCTCTACCTTGTGCTGATAGCTTGGTGTTCTGATAATCTCTGCCCCCATCTGCTTGGCATAAATTTCATACATCGCAAAGGTCACTTGTGTCATCAAGACTTTATCCTTTGGCATAAGTAATGCACGAGAGATAAACTCCAATATCTGGTCGCTTCCTGCACCGATAATAATACTCTCATCTCTCACATCAAAACGTTTAGCCAAGGCATCTTTTAACTCATAGAAACTGTCATCAGGATACAAAAATGCCCGATGGGCATTGTCAGCAATCGCTTTAGCAACTTTTGGATTACACCCTTTTGGGTTCTCATTAGAGGCTAATTTTACCACATCTTTAGGGTCAATTCCAAACTCTCTAACCACCAGCTCAATGGGCTTTCCTGCCTCATATATTTTAATATCTTTTAGTGCGTCATTAAACTTCAT
>JALTGP010000119.1 GCA_027076905.1 Campylobacteraceae bacterium
AGATGAGATAACTAAGGTTATAACCAAACAAGAGAGTAACACAAGTGAAAAAATAGAGAAAATTAAAGAGATTCAAAAGCAGATAAATAAAAAGCTTACCGTCAACGCAGGAGATGACCAAAATATTACTTTTGGGGAAGAGGTAAGCTTAAATGCTATAGTCAAAGATAGTGATGGTGATGTCATGGATTATCTTTGGAAAGAGGATAACAAAACTTTGAGTCAAGAGCAGAGTTTTGATTATAAATTTAATAAGGGTATACATCATCTTAATGTAACTGTGACCGACAATGAGGGAGCAGAAGCTGAGGACAACATTACTGTAAATGTAGGATATTGGAAGTTGCTAAAAGTTGAAATACAAGATAAATCTATAAGCTATGAGTACAATAATGATAAACAGATAATAAAAGCAGTCATTGATAATAATAAAGAGGGTACAGCACATAGAGTTTGGAAGTATATGTATGATGACAAAGGAAGAGAAACCTATGGTACTAACTATTATAAGGGTAAAGTTCTGGACAGAAACTTTTCAAATCAGTTTACAGATGATGGTAAGATAAAAGAGAAAAATATTCTTTATTATTCTCTTGGAGAAATATATGGTTTTACAAATACAAAAATAACATATGATGATAATGGTAATGGTAATATTTTAAAAGAGATAGAAGTACGAAGTGATTTATATGAAAATGGAGGACTTTTAGTAGAGTATGAATACGAAAAAAAATATTACTACTCTGATACAGACCAACTTCTTGAGATAATTGGGATGCTTAAAGGTAAGGAAGAGATGCATATAAAGTATCAGTATGAAGATGAAAGATTAGTATCAACAAGGGGTACGTATAGAATAACAGAGCATAACGGTGGAGAAGATTATATTTATGAAGATGGAGTTTTGAGAGAGATTTATAGTTTTGATACAAATTATGGTTATCGTAAATTTTATAATGAAGATGGTCTTGTAGAAGAAAAAAAAGATTTTGCTTTTGGTTCTTCATATGAAAAAATTAAATATTTTTATGATGAAGATGGAAAAAAAATAAAAGAAGAGCAGTATAGCAAAGATAATAATGGAGAGTTTGAACAAATATCTTATACTATTTTTGATGATGAGAAGAGTCAAAAAGTATTTTTGAATAGTGATAAGGTAGAGATAACTTATGATAAAAAGCTCCATTTAGGAAGAGTACTTATAGAAAAGCGAAGAGATGTTTATGATGAGCATGG
>JALTGP010000120.1 GCA_027076905.1 Campylobacteraceae bacterium
CAACAAATCAATAACTTCATGCTTAATGGCAAACTCTAAATGAGCGTAGGTACTATTTTCTACTCTATAAGCACTATCAAAAATGAGCCAACTGTTTTTTTGAATGGTTTGAGAGCTAAGTCGTTTGGTACTAATGGCTGAAAACACTCTTAGTAGAGCTATTAAACCAAAATGTTCAAGTAACCAAGAGAAGCCAACTAAATTACATTCGTGGGGTAAGTGTTTGTTTTGAAAGCTAAGTGCCATAAGTTGTTCCATTTCTCTCGGAATTTTAGTTATTTATTTGGAATTTGTTTAATAAATAGCTAATTTTTCGGAATTTTTGTTATGTTTATGTAGTATAGCATATAAAATTTATATTTTGATTAGGGTATTTTAACCTTGACATAATTTGAAAATTAATATATACTTAATTTACCTCGTTCCACAACTCCAGTTGTGGAACGCTCATACTGAAAACTACGGAAAAACTCTTAAGACTCCTAAAGTATGGGATTTATGAGAGCTTTACAATATATTTAAAATAATTTCTTAGATAATTATTCTTAATCATATTTTTTCTAAAAGCCCTAAAGTATGGGCTTCTAAATTTATGATAAAAATATTTTCTGAAAAATTATTAAATTCAAACTCCATAATTGTGGGCTTTGAATATTTTTCCGTAGTTTTCAGCGCTCATAGGAGGAACAAAAGCATAATAAAATCATTTACTCCAATATGCATGACGAAGCTGGAGCTTTGTCACAAGTAAAAATATAAAGTAAAACTAAAAAATAATGCTGAACCTTTATTTATATATTTTCAAGGGGGTTAAATGGCAGTATAGATTCTATTTTTGATTGATATCTTCACTAATAGTGGGGAAAAGTGCTTTTTCACTCATATATATGGGTGTAAATAAAATAAATACAAGGAGATAGTGATGAGAAATGTATCATCAATTGTTAAGTTAGGATTATTGCATAGTATTATAATTATTGGGTTTCAGGGGTGTGTATCTTCTACACAAAACAATAATAGTCCAGAAAAAAAAGCATTTTTAAACATGCTTATGAAAAGAATGTCAAATGTTCCCAATATGAAAAGGATAGAGAAAAAATCAACTCCTCAAATTGAAACCATTAATGAGGGTCAATTAGCTCAAAAAATTAAAGCATATTCTAAATATTCTAATGGCGTAAAATTTGAAAAACGTAAAGATGGATTTACTATTAATGGAAAAGATGTTTACTTAGATCCTGAAGGTAAAATTGTAAATTATGGATATAATTGGGAAGATGGAAGCTTTTTTTATCTGATTGAACTATCTTCTTCTACCTATAAAATTAAATTTAATCGAGTAGGAAGTAATAAGCCCTCATTAGATATAGGCTTTGTTGAAAAAGGACAAAATAACTATTCTATTGAAACTGTATCGGGAAAAAAGTTTAATGGACAAGGACTTATTTTAACTTCAACAGGGTTTATTGTAACCAGAGAAGGATCAGCATTTATTTATAATGTCGGAGAAGAAACTAAAACTTTTGCAACACCAAAGGGATGGCATATTGCTTACTTTCAAAATGGAGATGTTGCTTCCACACATTTCTTACTATTAGAACGTGATACAGAAAAAGATATTAAGACCAACCCTCTTACCAGCTTTTGGAATGCAACAAAAGAGCTAGGGAATGCTCTAGGAATTAACAAAAAAGAGGATTATAAGTTAGTCAATTTAGAAAATCCATCAAAGGGATATCTTATTAACATTACTTTAGGAGATAAAGAAATAAATACTTATTCTCAATGTAAACGACAAAATAGTTTTTATCAAAGTTGTAGTCAAATGGATACAAGAAGTAGTCTTTATGAAGAAAATGGTTTAAAGAATTTTTCTCATTATTATTGGTCAATTACATGGTTCAAAGGGAAAAATAGTATCTTTTCTATATCTAAAGAGTCAACCAATAGAAAAATTTATATTAGAGATTTAAATACAGGAAAAACGGTAGAGGTTGCATCAAGAATAACAGGTTTTCCCGAATTTAATGCCATTCAAGATAAAGATGGTCTTGTCAAAATTTACGTTAGTGGTGGCTTTTTACCAGGTGTAGGTAATAAAAATGCTGAACAATTTTTGAAAGAAAATTCTGATATTTCTGTTAAAAGTGTAGAAGAGAAAAAGTAATTGGTATTTAGGGAACTTTTAATTATTTTTTTACTCTATCTTTTTTTATTATCCTAACATTAGTTCGGAAGAATCCACCTTCTTTAGGGGGGTGGAGTTGTCAAAAGGATATTAATTAGAATTTTTCCTCGTTCCACAACTCCAGTTATGGAATGCTCATAGGAGCAACAAAAGCATAATAAAATCATTTACTCCAATATGCATGACGAAGCTGGAGCTTCGTCACGAGTAAAAAATATAAAGGTTAGCTAATGTCAATAAAACAAATAAGTAAAATAGTTCTTTTGAGTTTTCTTTTTATAGGGTGTTCCCGTACCAATAAGAGTGATTACAACAATCAAACAATTTTAGGTGTATCATTTAATAATACTGAACAAAGAGGTTTGGGTGAAAATCCTATAGTTAGACCAAGTTATGAGGAGTATAGAGAATCTATTGATAATAAGAAGTTGGATACGGATTCTATTTTACCATAACCCGATACCCAACCCCCGAAATATTGTATAGTAATTTTGATTAGTTAAGCTATAATTTCAAACTATGAATATAAAAAAACTAATAAACAATTTTGAAAAAAAACATAACTGCAAGGTGGTCTATGTTACCAAATATGGCTCTAAACTCTATGGAACAGACAACCCCAACTCGGACACGGACTACAAGGGAATTTTTATTCCCAACAAAAATGATGTACTGTTAAAAAAAGATTTAGAGCATTTTAACTTTAACTCAAACGATGAAAACACTAAAAATAGTAAAGATGATGTTGACCTGCAACTCTTTTCTCTCTATAAATTCTTTAATCTACTTAAAAAAGGCGAGACAGGGGCTATGGACATACTCTTTTCTATGTTTAGGGAAGATACTCAGGTACATAATGACAAAGCGTTCACATCTATTATGATGGAGAACTATAAAAAGTTTTATAACCGAAACTTACACTCTTTTATAGGCTACTGCGTAGGGCAGAGTAAGGTTTACAATGTACGAGGAGAACGCTTTAATGAGTTGCATCTTTTTGTAAAAAAGTTTAACACTTTGGTAAAAGAGCAGGGGAATGAAAAACTAGAAACCATGTTTCCTTTAATAGATGAGATGTTTGTGGAGTATGCTTACAAATATATTAATTATGTTATTGCAGATACCTCACGAGGTTCTGGCGAAACCAAACAGGGTAGATATGTAGAGGTTTTAGGCAAACGATTTTTAGGTACAGTTACAGTTAAATACTTTGCTGATAAAATCACCGACATGGAAGAGCAGTTTGGAAACCGTGCAAGAGCAAGTGCCAAAGGGGTAGACTTTAAAGCACTCTCTCACGCTGTTCGTGTCATAAGTGAAGTGGAGGAGTTAATAGATGAGGAGTTTATAACTTTTCCTCTTAAAAATAGAGCTTATGTTACTTCTGTTAAAGAGGGGAGTGAGTCGCTTGAAGATGTAATGAACTATTTGGATACTCAGCTAACTGTTGTTCAAGAGAAACTAGAAAACTCTAATTTACAAGAGAGGTCAGATGAGGTTTTTATGGATGAGTTAATTTTGAAACTGCTAACAGGTGAGAAGATATGATTTATGTATTAGACGTTCAGTACAATGGAAACGAAGATGGATTGGTCGCCTGTTTAGGTTTTAAAAATTGGGAAGATGAAACGCCTTCCTATGTTAAAACACATTTTATAGAGAACATAGAGCCTTATGAGGCAGGTTCTTTTTATAAACGAGAGTTGCCTTGTTTACTAGAAGCACTAAAAGATTTAGAAGATATAGAGTGTGTGGTAGTAGATGGTTATGTATGGTTAGAAGAGCCAACTCATCATGGTTTAGGAATGCATCTTTACAATGCATTAGCGATTAAAGTACCCATTGTAGGTGTGGCAAAAACTTTTTTTACAAACACACCAAAAAATTGTGA
>JALTGP010000121.1 GCA_027076905.1 Campylobacteraceae bacterium
CATTATCACCATAATCATCTTGCCATGCCAAACCTGTTTTACTATCAGCCACTACGCCACTGCTATCTCGACTAAAACTCGCATGGAGTAGCAGACTAGCACCTATCATAATCAAAAGGATTCGTCTCATTGATTCTACCTACCTTATTGTATAAATTAAAGCTATTTGCGTGTTTACAATGTGCCACAAATGAAGCTTGAACAGACAAAAACTCTTTTATCTCTTCAAGTTGCATTTTTCCTTTTTTCTGCTCATAAGCATCAAGATATTTGGCTTTTTTCTGCTTATAGTTGGCTATAACTCTTTTTCTGACCAAAACATAATCAGGTCGAACGATATACCCTAAAAAATCAACCCCTTGCGTTACTCTTTTTAGCCTACTATCAGCTCGTAGGCTTAATTTTAACTCTCTATCCAAATAGCTCTCTATCTCTGCTTTACACTGGATTAATCTCTCTTTACTAGAATGAAACAGTACAAAATCATCAACATACCGAATATATTTTTTTATCTTCAACTCTCGTTTAATAAAATGGTCAAAACGATTCATATAGACATTGGCAAAAAATTGTGAGGTGAGATTACCAATAGGCAAACCCTTGTTTTTTGGAATTTTAAAAAGTGTTTTGTGGTTTGGTAATTGTTCTAAATCTTTTGGATTACCCTGAAAAATATAGTTTTGTGTGGGGTCAGAAAAGATTATCTTATGAGCCAACCATAAAATATTGGCGTACTCTTTTAATCTGCTAGACTCTATATCTTTTACCAATTGCCTAAAGAGTATCTGCTTGTCTAGGTTATAAAAGAAACCCTTTATATCCAACTGTAGATAGTATCCCTCTCTATCACTTTTCATAAATCTTTTGGTTTGCTCAATCGCTTTGTGGGTTCCTTTCTCTTTGCGATTATTGTAAACATCATAGATGAATTTTCGTTCATAAAACTCCTCTATCTCTCGAACAAGAAGATGATGTACAACCCTATCTCTAAAGTCACCTGCAAAAATCTCTCGTAGTTTTGGAGAGTGAGCCAAAAAACAGATAGAGGTTCCTATCTGATACTCTCTATATTGTAGCTGATGGCTCAAATCCCATAAGTTTTCCAAAAGGTTTTGTTCAAATCTCATAGCATTTACAGTATTGGACTTATTGCGTTTGCACTCCTTATATGCTTTGTATATGGTGTGAAAATCAAACATTTTTTCTCCTTATAATTCGGGTGTAAACAC
>JALTGP010000122.1 GCA_027076905.1 Campylobacteraceae bacterium
AAATTAGAGATGGTTTAAGGAATGCAAATTAAATAAGTATAAATTTAATATAAGCCAAAACCTCATCAGCACTTCCTTCAAAAACAATAGGCATCTCACTTTTTTCTATCTGATAGTCATACATGGGATCATAATACTCTTTTAAGAGCATCTCTATCCACTCTTTGTGCTGTTCCAGTTTTGCTGTACGCTCTTGTTCCAAAAATGCTTCGGTAAATGCTGTTGTTATCATAACATAACGCTCTAACCCCAAACGCTTTTTGATACGCTCTAGCCCTTTGTTTGCATCGTTAAACCACATCTGTTCAGATGCGTCACCGTAACTTACTTTATAACTCTTTAGTGCTTCGGTTACATACTCTTGAAAGGTTATCTCTACACGCTCTTTCATGGGCGTATGTAGTATGATGAGTTTGCCTTTTCTAAAGTTATCATACAGTGGTTTTGGAATGTTCATCTTTCCTATGTTACGGCTCTCATCTTCTATAATAAGATGTTGATGCTTCTGCTCTGCGTGTTTAATGAGTGCAAAACCCAGTGCGTCTTCAAAGTCTATCTGTGCAGGTTG
Source organism: Campylobacteraceae bacterium (assembly GCA_027076905.1). Classification (GTDB taxonomy): domain Bacteria; phylum Campylobacterota; class Campylobacteria; order Campylobacterales; family Sulfurovaceae; genus UBA1140. The sequence continues at coordinate 569 of JALTGP010000122.1, forward strand.
TGCTGTGATAAAGTTACCAAAAGAAGAGCCTCTATGGTTTGCCAGTCCCTCTAGGTCGATGCTATTAGAGAGTTTTTGTAGTAAAATAGTTTTACCACTTCCTGTACGACCCCCTATGATGAGTGTGTTAGACTCATTGGTTATCTTCTCACTCTCTTGCATCAAAAAGCCACGAAAGGCTTTGTATCCACCTTTTAGGCGAGGTATGGTGATACCTGCTTCTTTTAGCCATGCTTGGGCAATTTGAGAACGCTGTCCTCCTCTAAAGCAGTAAAGGTAAGCATTTGGGTGTTTTTTTACAAACTCTAGCCATGCTTGAACACGCTCATGTTTTACAGGTTCTACCAACTTTTTACCAAGCTGTACAGCAGAGGCATTTCCCTGCTCTTTGTAGCGTATGCCTATGAGATGACGCTCTTCATCGTTCATAAGTGGAAGGTTTATAGCCGTGGGGAATGCTCCTTTTAGAAACTCGACAGAGGCACGAACATCTATGAGGGGTCTGTTTTCAAGCACCATACTACGAAAATCATCGCTCAAAGGTAAGTCCAGTTTGTTAATGGCTTCTATCTCATCTACCGTGCCTATTTCTGTGAACTCTTCTGTGCTAGACAACTTCAATAACATGCTCTCCACGCACAACGGTTTTACCTATGCTTTTAAGTTCAAGTCCTGCTTCTTTTGTAAGTGTTAAAAATGCATTTATACTCTCTTTTCTCACGGCACAAAGTAGACCACCCGAAGTTTGAGCATCACAAAGGATGTCTTGTTGCTCTGCTGTCATAGGGCTTATCTTGTGACCATAGCTTTCAAAGTTACGTTTTGTACCTCCTGGCACACACTCCATTGCCCAGTACTCCTTGACTTTAGGAAGTAGTGGTACATCTTCAAAACGCACTTGTGCTGAGATATTGCTACCTTCACATATCTCCGTTAAGTGTCCAAGCAGACCAAAACCTGTTACATCGGTAATGGCAGTTACGCCCTCTAGTGCAGAGATTTCTGCTCCTATTTTGTTAAGTTCACACATGGCTTTTACGGCAGGGTCTATGTCGCCCACGGCTATCTTATTGTTTTTTTGTGCTGTGGTTAAGATACCAATGCCTAGAGGTTTGGTTAAAAAGAGTTCACAGTCCACTTCTGCTGTGTCGTTTTGTTTAAGGTTTTTGTTTTCTACCAAGCCTGTAACAGCCAGACCAAAAATAGGTTCAGGAGAGTCAATGCTATGCCCACCTGCTAGAGGTATACCTGCCTCTTCACACACCGAACGCCCACCATCAATAACCAAACGTGCTACCTCATCACTAAGCTTTTTTACAGGCCAACCAAAGATTGCTATTGCCATTAAAGGCTTGCCACCCATGGCATATATATCGCTAATGGCATTGGTCGCGGCGATGCGTCCAAAGGTAAAAGGGTCATCGACGATGGGCATAAAAAAGTCGGTAGTCGAGAGTACCGAAGTACCATTACCCAAGTCAAAAGCGGCTGCATCATCTTTGGTGGAGTTACCCACAAGTAGGTTGGGGTAGCTGATGGTTTCTCTAGCAGATTTGAGCATGTTGTCAAGTTGCTTGGGTGATATTTTACAACCACATCCTGCCCCATGACTATATTGTGTTAATTTTATCTCTTTCATATATATATTCCTAATTTTAATGTAATCATAGTAATCCTCTTTCCCTAAAAAATCGTAACTAATCAAACTCATGATATCTAAACCGATACCAACGGTCAGCAAAAATTAATTTAAGAACCATACCTATTAGATAGATAATAAAAAATACTATAGGGAGATAGTACCAAAAATATAAAATAATTGTATTTAGGCTATCCCAATCCCATAACTCCGTGGCAGACCAATAGGCGACCAGTGAACCAACCAAAGGAATAAAGGCGGTTACTACCCCAGCGATGGCAGAGAAAAATTTAGGAATATCATATTTTATGATATACCAATCATAAATGGCAAATATCTCAATAAAAGAGAAGAGTAAATAGCCAACAAATGCTACACCTACAATAAAAATAAGCCATTCTGGATTTCGGTCTAAATCCAAATCATCAAGCTCAACCTCTTTCCACTCATCCTCTACCTCCTGATAGAGTTGATACTCAATATCATTGTCATCAAACTCTTCAATAATAATTTCAAGCTCAGGCATATGCTCTTCATTACTAATATCTAGTACAATCATCTCTTCTTCTTTGAGCTGTTGGATAATTGAGGCGATGGAGTAGTCTCCTTCAAGAATAAAACGTTGAAGGTCTTGGGATATGCTTTTATATGAAACATAATTGGTATTTATAATTTTTAAACCTATTTTTTGCATTAACCTACCTTAATTTTTTTCTAATAAACGAAATTATATCCACTATTATCTTTTAAAAACTTCAACAATAGCTCTTTGTTAAAAATAATTATTTGGTTATAATTTTTCTATGAAAAAATATATATTTATACCCATAATACTGCTTATACTAACGGCGTGTAAAGAGATGGATGAACATACCCCTGTACTCTCAAATAATCCAGAACGTCAAGCCATTGTTCATGTCAATAAAAATCGTCACCTTGAGATGGCAGAGTTTTGGCTAAAAGAGCTTGAAAATCCAGACAAAACCATTATGTCAGCCAAAAAAATTAAAAAATTTAACAACTTTACGGCATACAAACAGCATAAGATTACTTTTTTTAAAGACTTCTCCCCAAAATATGGTAGAAATTGGATAAAAAAAAGTATTCAAAAATCTTTTAATAACATCCAACGAAGTACAAAATACCTCACTGATGATACTCCTGTAGAGAGGAGTTTTTTCCCAAATATTCGTAAAAATATGAATATAAAAGCACTCCATAAAAAAAGTGTCTCCACACGATTTGCACTTACAGTAAATTATACCAATCAAAAAATTATCCCTACTGATATCTCCCTGCTGAAAAAGAAGTATCAAATACATTTTGACCGTAATCAAAACTCTGCTTTAGATATCGCGACACCTCTTGCTATTTTACACACCTCAAAAGATGGTATGTGGCACTATGGAATGAGTCCATTAAGCTCAGGTTGGGTAAAAGATAGTGATATCGCATTTGGTTCTAAAAAAGAGATTAAAAGCTATCTACAAAGTAAAAATTTTGTGGTAACCACTTCACCAAAGAATGCCCTATTAATTAAGGGTAAATATTATGATTATCTACGCATGGGTGTACGGCTACCGTTGGTGATGGGAATTGATAATATGATGATGGTGAATATACCCACACGTGATGAGGATGGAGAACTTACCATAACCAAGGCAACAATTAAAACATCAGATATACATAAAGGATATCTTCCCTACAGCCCTAGAAATATTTTGCAACAAGCATTTAAATTTATCAATGCCCCTTATGGATGGGGGGGAATGTATGGAGAGCAGGATTGTTCAAAATTTCTTCAGGAGGTCTATGCCACGGTGGGAATAGAGCTTCCTAGAAACTCCTCTTCTCAATCCAAAGTTGGCAAACAACAGTTCAATCTCAACCGACTAAGCAGTGAACAAAAAATAGAAAAACTAGAAGCAAAAGCAGAGGTGGGTGAAACTATTTTACACCTATCTGGACACATTACACTCTATCTCGGAGAGTACAAGGGTGTCCCCTACATTATTCATACCGCATGGGGAAGCTCCCGCAGACACTTTGCATTGGGACGTACTGCTGTTACCCCATTAACCTTTAATAATTACCTAGATAAAATTGATATCAGTACCACCATCAAAAATTAAAAGGAGAGAAACTTTCGCTCTTCACGCAAAAAGTAGAGTCTGTCAAGTAACGCCTCTGCTTCCCTCTCTCCTCTGTAGTTTTTGATAATCGCCTCTGCATGATAGAGCGATATTGTATGCTGTTTATAGCATGAGACCCCATCAATAATAGAAGATGCTAATTTTAAATCATACATCAGTTCATTATAGTCAGTTAAATCTTGATAGAGTTCGATAACTTTTAAATGAAAAAATTGAGCCAATTCCATCTTTTTTTGCTTTCTATAAAAAGAGGCTAAATCCGTAAAAACCTTAGCTACATAAGGGCTATATTTTGAGGGATTTTTTTGTGCCAATGAAATATAGTATTTCAATGATGCCCTATATGCCGATAGTGCCTCCGTATACTCTAGTTGGGAGGTATATATCTGAGCCAAATTATGAAAGGTTACTCCAAGTATATCTCTGTATCGCTTAGGCTCTTTTTGTTGAAGGTAGAGCAGAATTTCAAGTACCAACAGATACAACTCTCCTGCTCTATTTTGTCGATTATGTCTAAAATATAGTGAAGCCAATTGAAAAAGAAGCATAGCAAGTTCCTCTCTATACTTATCTGACTTATCATTGACCAGACGCTTATATATCTCCAATGCCCCCTTATAAGCATCTTTGGTCTCTTTGAATTTATTTTTAGAATTGCATATCACCGAAAGATGATTATATATATTCAATACCTTCATTTGAGACTTATAAAAATCCTCTTTGGGAAGTTTTTTATAAACTTTTAATGCTTTATTGTAGAAGAGTTCAGATTCTGTATATTTATACTCCCGTCTATACAAATTAGCTATATCGGTATAACCTTTAGCCAACATATAGTTATGTTTTTTTGTTGTGTTTACCTCTAAATTGTACATAATGAATCTCCCTTAAAAATTTATCTTAATCTATAATACAAGTTAAATGTGTATTAAAAAATAAAAAAATAGAGTTTTTTTATAAAAAAATTATTTTTTTGCAATATACTGTATTAAAACTAATTATTTAAAATATTTTTAAGTATATAGATTATTATATTTAATATTTTATCACAACTTTTACCTTTTGAGCCAAGGTCATTGCAAATCCTTTTTCATAATAGGCGGATTCATTAACAAAAAGTGTATATCGTGGATCTCCCTCATAAGTTATCGTCTGATTTTCAAGCGTCAAAAAGAGAGGTTCTCCTTGCTCTATTAGTGTAAAATCTCTACCTTGTCTCTCTTGATGTACCATCGCTACGATATCTCCTTGCTCATCACGAGGATAATCTAGCAATTTTTCATGCTCATAAACCTCTAGCTCATCTGTCAATGCCAATATTTCACCTTGATTCTCTTTCTCCACAAAATCCAAAAGATGATAAACCAAAGCCTCTGTCTCTAAAAATAAATCAGCCCTCAACACCCCCTGAGGTACAGCCCCCACCTCAATAGCAAATCCATGAGGAGCGATAGAGTCTACAAAAGAATTCTCTATGTCCCCTCTCCATCTATAAACTTTTAGCTTAGGTTGCATCTGGCAAAGATAGGCTATCGCTCTCCATGTGGTGACACTTTCATTGCTCACCACAATAGAAAGCCCCATATTAGAAGTAGTCGTATGCAAATCAACAATAAAATCCACATTTGGATTGCAACCTCCTTTTTTACCAAGCAGACCATTTAACTCTTTTGCCAACTTCGCCTCATAGCTATCTAGTGTTTTATCTGCTAAAGCACTCAAACCAAAAGAGCGATTTAAATCATGGTCAATATATCTCCGAACCTCTTTAATCGCCTGTTGATTCATAAGTTGTGTTACGGTTATAAAGCTACTACGCTCAACAAGCTTTGGACTCTTTTGCCACTTTTTGACCAGATAGACTCCTGTAAGTTCATTGCCATGTGTTCCACCTGTGATTGCTAGTTTTTTTATCATATTTTATATCCTTTTTTTATTTGCATTCCTAAGATTATTTGGGTCAATCACTCCACTAAAATAATCTTAGCTCGAATATTATCTGCCGAGATACTCTTATTCTTCAAACTGTAACTCAAATTTTTACCCACTATATTACTCCCATTAATATCCAAATAGAAATTACTGTCAATTTGTAATTTTTTGGTATCAACTGAATATTTTAGATGTTCGGAGTTAAAAAATATGCCATCGTTACGTTTTAACACTACGTTATCTTTTAAATAGATAGTCTTTTTTTCATATCGTGCCTCTTTGGCACAGAGGTGTTGGGTCTGATTATAGGTGATATTAATATCTGATAAGGTAAAGAATTGTTTATCTTTAAAAGCTTTTGAAGAGATGATTTGATGAGATACGCCACTTTCATTTAGCTCAACCAAGGAGAAATTTTCAAATAAAAATTCATTGGTTGAATTGGATTTTACCGCTTTGATATCTTCTGTTTTGGAAAAGAAAATAACACTGGATACAATTATGAAAAATAGTATTAAAACATACTCTATTCTTATTGCCATAATTTCAAATATGCCTCTTCTAGCCCCTCTTTTAGTATCAACTGTTCAATCATCTCTCTAACAGCTCCCTCTCCACCATTTTTTTCTAATATCACATTGACAATCCCTAAAATATAGTGACTGGCATTGGCAGGAGCAAATGAGATTTCTGAAGCAATTAGCATGGAATAGTCATTGAGGTCATCGCCAATAGAGGCTATATTTTTAGGCTCTAAATTTAGAGTAGAGAGGAGTCGTTCTAACACTTCTTTTTTATTTTTTACCCCTTGATGGTAGTGAGTGATACCAAGCTCTTTGGCTCGTCTCTCTACTATTTTAGAGCTTCTTCCTGTAATGATAGCGACCTCTTTTCCCAATCGTATCCAAGAGCCGATTGCCAAGCCATCTTTGACACAAAAGGATTTTATCTCGTCACCATTTTGTGCATAAATTATTTTTCCATCAGTCATAGTTCCATCAACATCCAAGACAATTAACTCTATGCTCATAATACACCTTTTGTACTTGGGATTCCAGCATTTTCATTGATAATCATCGCACGACGAAGTGCCACGGCTAGAGCTTTAAATGAAGCCTCTGTCATATGGTGCTTGTTTCGCCCTCGATTGCATATCAGATGAAGTGTTAACGAAGCGTTGAAAGTAAAGGCTCTAAAGAACTCCTCTACCAACTCCACATCAAAAGCTCCTATTTTACCCTCCATAGGCATCTCAAAGACCAAAAATGGTCGATTTGAAATGTCCAAGTCACAGGATACTGAAGCCTCATCCATAACTACCACTGCATTGCCATAACGCTCAATACTTTTGATAGGATACAACGCTTTGTTAACTGCTTTTCCTATGACAATCGCCACATCTTCTACCGTGTGATGGTCGTCAATATGGGTATCTCCTTTACAAGATACCTCCAAGTTTATGTGCGAATGTTTGGCAAATGCCTCTAGCATATGGTCAAAAAAACCCACACCTGTATTAATTGTCGATTTCCCCTCTCCATAGAGTTCAAGTTTAACCGATATCTGTGTCTCTTTAGTCTCTCGTGAAAGTTCTATCATCTCTTATTTCCTTAATAAAAATGCCATTTTATAATAATCTATTTTCAACATTATATTGTTCATAGATTAAACTAGGGCTTTAATATATAGGATAATAGGAATTGTTTCTTCTTAACGCAACTCTTTGCATATTATTACGTTCTCCTTGATTTTCTCGGTTATGTACATAGCGTTGGTTTCTATTGTTATTATAAACTGCTTGAAACATCCCCAGTTTTGAAGTTGGAATGTTTACCATAACATTACTTCCTTTTGGCACAAAATCTTTTTTAAGATGCATATTGGTTCGTTTTAAGATTCTATAGTCCATTCTCAACATTGAGGCAATTCTTTGTAGATTCTCACCCCCTTTAACATGTACAGGAGTTAAACTATCTTTGTTCATTCGATAGATAGCTTCTCCTAAATTATTATCTTTTTTAAAGAGATAGTTCTCCCCAATCATTGCAAAAAGTAGTATTTTTTTGATATATTTTCTGGTTTCAGCAGGGAGATACTCCTCTCTAGGATCAATCAATGTTGCCAAGTCTTTGGTTCCTGCTTTCTCTACGGCTCTTTTGACACACCCCTGTCCACAGTTGTAAGACATAGCGGCGAGATACCATTTGTCTAATCCACCTCTAATTTTATAGAGATAATCCACCGCAGCATAGGTTGATTTTACAGGGTCATATCGCTCATCTACAGTAGCATTAATAGTAAGCTTTTGCTCTCTTCCTGTTGGTGGCATAAACTGCCAAAGCCCTCCTGCTTTTGAAGTTGATTTTGCTTCAGTTTTAAATGCGGACTCTGTCATAGATAGATAAAGAAATAGAGGAGTTATCCCACTTTTATACATCATCTCTTTGATGGTAGGAACAATTAACTGACCTCTACCAACGGCTGCTCTAAATCTTTTTTGATATGTTACTTTATTTTTATAGACAAACTCTTCAAACTCTCTATTATATATATAGGAGCTATCTAAATCAAACTCATTTAAAACATATGAGTAGCTAGGAAACTCTTTTGTTAAATCTGCATAAGAACAGAGATTAAATGCTGTCAATAGTAACAAGACTTTTTTTAATTTTATTATTGATGGTATTATTAAAGTTTTAGAAAGTATCATTTTTAATCCTTATTATTTATATATAATTAATTATACATGATTAAAACTTAAATTAAACCTTAAGAAACAAAATTAATATAAAATTTAATATTAAAACACAACAATAAATATAATATAAAGTTATATATATGATTTTAAAATGGAAAAAGAGAAAAGTAGAAGAGAAAGATATAAAAGGGGAGAAAAAAACTCCCATTTGGGATGATAATATTATTTTTTAATTAATTTTCATAATTAATACCTATTGTTCGGATATAAAAGTATACATTAGTATAACTTAAATTAAACCTTAAGAAACAAAATTGGTATTAAATATGAAAAATATTGTTTTTATATTCTTTTATATTAATTTTTTAAATAGTTTTTTACTATTATTAGTCGTCACTTTAGATATTATATCCTCCGTAGTTTGAGATAACTCTACCATTTTACCTGCTACCAAGCGACAATAGGAGGGTTCGTTTCGTTTTCCACGATGGGGATGTGGTGTGAGATAAGGAGCATCTGTCTCTATTAACAATCTATCTGTTGGAATTTTAGGATAAACATTAATAAGCTTTTTTGCATTTTTAAAGGTAAGCACCCCACCTATACCATAATAGAAGTTTTGGGACGATAGTTTCAGAAGTGACTCATCCGCATTGTAGCAATGAAGTACTCCTCCCTCTGCTCCTGCATACTTCTCTAATATCTCCAAACAGTCAGCAGAAGCGTCTCGAATGTGTACAATCAGTGGAAGCTTTAGCTCCTTTGCCCATACTATCTGGTCGATAAATACATCTTTTTGTAGTTTTTTTTCACCCTCTATTTCCTTGTTACTCTCAGGCAGACGATAGTAGTCCAATCCACACTCACCAATCGCCACACATTTAGGGTGAGTAACAAAAGGCTCTAAAAAATCTTTGTCATAGTTTTGAGCATCATATGGGTGAACCCCCACTGCAAAATAGACCTCATCATACTCCTCACTAAGCTCCACTGCTCTTTGTAGTGTCAAGGGGTCTGCCCCAGGGATAATAAAACGCTCAACCCCCTGCATTTTTGCATTGCTTATCACCTCTGCTATGTCCTCATTATATCGACTATCATCTAAGTGACAATGGGTATCTATTATCATTTTATCTTCTTCTATCATTCTATCTCCAGTAATTTTTTTGAAAACTGTATTGCTTCCATATTTGGCTTCTCTCCACCAATAATTCTAGCAATCTCATCTATCTGACCATTTCTATCAAGTATGATAGCCATGCTTCTATTTTTTATTTTAGTTACCAATATATGCTGATTTGCCTTTGATGCCAAATGGGCTTGATGAGAGATGGCAAAAATCTGATAGACAGAGGAGAGTTTAGCAATCATATTGGAAATGGCAATCGACTCATCTCCACTCACATTTGCATCTATCTCATCAAGAATAAGTACCCCTCCATCTTTGACTCCTAACAGAGCTACCACCATCAGTGCCAAGCGGACACGATTAAACTCTCCTCCACTTAGGGTAGTCGCCTTTGAACCATTAAGGCTAACATCTATATGATCCTGTCCCAACTCACCCAAAGAGGAATTTTTAAAAACAAACGACAAAGGGCTAAGCTTTAACTCTGCTAAATACCTTACCAGCTCTTTTTCCAATATAGTAGCCTCTTTTTTTCTTGCTTGGGTAATGCGTCCTGCCAATACACTTAGTTCTGAAAACTCCAATGCCAAAAATGATTGAAGCATACTCTTATCTTGTTTTATATTTTGATAGCCCCGTAGCTCTTCTCTTTTTAGTTTTGCATATGCCAACGCCTCTTCTATACTCCCGTATCTATTTTTAAGAGATGATATTTTCTCTAGCCTATCAAGCACCACCTCGATATTCACCTCTGCCAACTCTTCGGTGAGAGACTCTATCTCTTCAAAATCAGCTCGTAGTTGGTTCATCATCTCGATAAATGCACCACTCTCTTTATCCAAAAGCCGATAGACCTCATTGACCGACTCTTCGAGATTAAAAATATTATTTGCCTCACCCAACGCATCATTAATTTTATCGATTCGTGATAGTTGATGTTTTACCTTTAAAAGTGCTATGTCTTCATCAATTTGTGGATTAATATTCTCTATTTTTTCTATCTCAAAATTTGCAAACTCTATTAACTCTGCTAGTTTTGATTCATCTTTCTCTATTTTTTTTAACTCATCTGCTTTTTGTTTATAATTAAGGTAACGCTTGGTGTACTCTTTTTTTAATTTTCCAAAAGATTTATTTTGAGAAATAAGTATACTGTCAATCATCCTAATAAGCCTCTGTGTCTCAAATCCACTCTTATCACGAATAGACAGATACTGAACAAAAGGGAAAAAGAGATCATTGAGTGTTTTTTTAGAGATATTTTGACCATCTATATAGTGACAAACTTTCCCTCTTTTTAAAGCCTTTAACGTAATCTCATCTTCAAATAGATAGGCTTCACTCTTTAATTTTAGAGGTTTGTCAATAGAAATTTCACAAAGAGATGCCTCTGCTCTGCCATAACCAAAAGAGGAGAGTATACTGTTTATCAAAAGAGACTTTCCCGCACCACTAGGACCAGAGATGACCACCAAGCCTTTCTCTAGCTCTAGTTCCACCTCATCAAAGGAGATAAGTGACTTTATATAAACACGGGTAAACATTATTCATCTCCCCATGAGAGTTTATCTCTTAGAACGGAAAAATAACTATGCTCTTTTTTATGCAACAATTTTGCATCCATTTTCGCCCCTTGAATCACTATCTTATCATACTCATCTAATCTATAGTGGTCTTGTCCATCAATAATCACTACCAAATCATCAGGAGAACTAAACTTAATCGTAAAATCACTAGGCACAACCAGTGGTCTTTGTGTCAAAGAGTGGGGGGCAATAGGTGTCATAATAAAAACTTTTGACAACGGATACATAATTGGACCTCCCAAAGAGAGATTGTACGCTGTTGAGCCTGTAGGTGTAGAGACTATAAGCCCATCCCCACGATAGGTATTAAACCAATCATTATCCACAAATGCATCCAATTTTACCATATGTGAAACTGTAGGTCGGGTAATTACTACATCATTAAAAGCATAAAACTCTTGACGTTTACCACCACTCTCAATATACCCCTCTATCATCATACGATTATCAATTCTATACTCTCCTATCAAAAGATTATCTATCATATCATCAATATCATCTACAGGAATATCGGCTAAAAATCCTAAATTACCAGCATTTATTCCAAGAACAGGCTTATCATACCCATAGGAGCAACGCACCACCCCTAAAAGAGTGCCATCCCCTCCTAAAGATACTAACAAATCAACATCTTTGCACATCTCATCAAACTCTACTCCCTTAATACCAATCATGTTTGCAGAACTTTCATCAAGAAGTACTTCAATATTTTTATTCTCAAATTTTAGCTTAATATCACCATACAGAGCAAAAATATCTGGAGAGTTAGGTCGTAATATAAAGCCAACCTTTTCTATTTTATTTAACTTCTTTTTATTTAATTGTTTAGACACGTTATCCTACCTTTTTATAATTATTAGTAGAATATCATAAAATCGCTTGATTGAGATAAGCATTCTCTACTCTGAATAAGAGTTTCTTTGTTAAAAACTACCTCTATGCAACTATTTGATATAATCGCAAAAATTTAAACTATATATATAATATATATAAATGATAGAGGAATTGATTGTGAGAACACACTATTGTGCTGATGTAAATGAAACACATATTGACGAAATAGTAACCGTATCTGGTTGGGTTGCAAGTCGTCGTGACCACGGTGGGTTGATTTTTATTGACCTTAGAGACAAAGACCAAGTAGTACAGATTGTTTGTGACCCTGCGGATAATGCAGAGGCACATAAACTGGCTGAAAATGTAAGAGACCAATTTGTACTCATTGTCACAGGAAAGGTACGTGCCAGAGGTGAAGGACTAGAGAATCCAAAACTAAAAACGGGTAAAATAGAGATTGTTGCTGATAAATTGGTAATAGAAAATAGCTCTAAGCCGATGCCATTTGAACTGGGTGATGATAAAGTAAATGAAGAGATTAGACTAAAGTATAGATATTTAGAGCTTAGAACTCAAAAATCTTATGATATTTTCAAACTTCGTTCAAAAGCGACCATTGCTACTCGTAATGCTCTTGATGAACTCGATTTCCTTGAAGTAGAGACTCCAATTATTACCAAATCTACTCCTGAAGGGGCAAGAGATTACCTTGTGCCATCACGTGTTCATACTGGTGAATTTTATGCACTTCCACAATCTCCTCAACTCTTTAAACAGTTGCTTATGGTAGGTGGATTTGACCGTTATTTTCAAATTGCTAAATGTTTTAGAGATGAGGATTTGAGAGCGGACAGACAGCCTGAATTTACACAGATAGATGTTGAAATGAGTTTCTGTGACCAAGAGGATGTGATAGAGGTTGGTGAAAAGCTAATTCACTCTGTCTTTAAAAACTGTGGTTATGATATTCCTGAAAAATTCAACCGAATGAGCTACAGTGATGCTATGGAATTTTATGGCTCTGACAAGCCTGATATGCGTTATGACCTCAAAATGGTAGATGTACTTGATATTTTTGCACGTTGTGACAATGCAATTTTTTCAAATATTGCAAAAGACCCAAATAAAAATAGAATAAAAGCTCTTAAAGTTCCAAAAGGTGATGAAATTTTCTCAAAACGTCAAATGAAAGGTTTTGAAGATTACGTGCGTAAATTTGGAGCATCAGGACTTGGGTATTTTCAGATGAAAGAGGATGGACTCAAAGGACCTTTGACCAAATTCTTTACAGATGAAGACATTACTGCTATTATTGAAAGATGTGAACTTGAAGTGGGTGATGCGGTATTCTTTGGAGCTGGAAATAAAAAGCTTGTGTGGGACTACATGGGACGATTTAGAATCTATCTTGCAGAGATTATGAATATCATTCCAAAAGATAAATTTGAGTTCTTGTGGGTTATGGACTTCCCAATGTTTGAAAGTGATGATGGCAAAGTAAAAGCGATGCACCATGCCTTTACTATGCCACAAACCGATGAGAATGGAAAAATAGTCTATGATGATATTGAAGAGCTAAAATCTATTGCTTATGATATTGTCCTCAATGGTACAGAACTTGGCGGTGGGTCAATTCGTATCCACAAAGAGGAGTTACAAAAAGAGATTTTTAAACTTATGGGAATCTCTGATGAAGAGGCAGAGGAAAAGTTTGGATTCTTATTAGAAGCATTTAAATATGGTGCTCCTCCTCATGGTGGTTTTGCACTTGGACTAGATAGAATGATTATGCTTATGACAGGGGCTTCAAGTATTAGAGAGGTTATCGCCTTCCCTAAAACACAAAAAGCACAATGTATCTTGACACAAGCACCATCAGAGGTAGACCAAGAGCAACTAAATGACCTAAATCTAAGAATTCGTAAAATCGAAGCGTAAATTTTATTAAAAAAAAGATAGTATTAAAATTAAAAAAGGAAAAACAATGAAAAAACTATTTCTATTAATCGGAGCTCCAGGTTCTGGAAAAACTACAGATGCAAGTTTAATTGCAAACAAACACGCAGATAAGATTGTTCACTACTCAACAGGTGATATGCTTCGTGAAGAGGTGGCAAGTGGTTCAGAGCTAGGGGCTACTATTGAAGATTTTATCTCTAAAGGGGCATTGGTTCCTCTCAATATTATTGTTGATACCATTATCTCTGCGATTAACCAAGCACCTGTTGATGTGGTACTGATAGATGGATATCCAAGAAGTGTGGAGCAGATGATAGCTCTTGATGAGATTGTTGCCAAAGAGGAGAGTATTGAGCTTACTTCGGTAATCGAAGTGCGTGTGTCAGAGCAAGTTGCAAAAGATAGAATTCTAGGTCGTGCAGCAGAGGCTAAAGAGGGTGAAGGACGTTCAGATGATAGTATTGAGGTCTTCTATGATAGAATGAAAATCTATACCGACCCATTGGCTGAGATTCAAGAGTTTTATACTTCGAAAAACTTACTTAAAGTTATAGATGGTGAAAGAGAGCTTGAGCCTATCGTTGCTGAGATGGAAGCTTTTGTTTTGGAAAGTATGTAATTTATTATATTTAAAAGTACCCACCTATATGGGTACTTTAACAACTATTTAACTTGACAACTAAGAGAGAATATAAGCTCCTCTAAACTTCTTAGATTTTAAAAACTTTTTCGCTTCCCAAGAGGTACACTTCACAACTACCCTGTAAGCTGTTTTCTTTTTAGATGAGATGTATTTTTTTATAATAGTGACATCTTTTAACTTATGTTTTTTCTTAAAATCTTTGGCACTTTTGGCATCAAAAAATGAGGCGAGTTGAACTCTTTTATTAATAGATTTTTTGTGAATAACTTTTTTACTGGCGATTCGTTTAGTAACTCTTTTTTTATGAACAACTTTTTTGTGACTGCTCTTTTTTCTAGCAATTTTTCTTTTTGATTTCTTTCCAGAGACTACCTCTATCTTAACCCGACCAACACCTTTTTGGGTTAAACCAATTTTTTTAGCAGCACCATAAGAGAGGTCTATGTCCCGTGAACTGTAAAAAGGTCCTCGGTCATTGATTCTAACACGTACTGATTTTTTCGTATCCAAGTTGGTTACTTTTAAAACCGTATTCATGGCATAAGTTCTATGTGCTGCGGTCATATTGTACATATTGTAACGCTCACCATTAGCGGTTAAGCGTCTATGAAAGGGCTTCCCATACCAACTTGCTTTACCAAATTTAACCAATCCTCTTTTAACATACTTAGGGTAATATTTAATACCCCTATCAATATATGCCAAGACATTAACATCCTTTGCATTTAACGATATTGATAGAACCATAGAGCCTACCAGCACCAACATAAACTTTGTTATAACATTTTTTAACTTCATAAAATACTATCTCCCAATTTTAAAATATTTTATGGAATAATATCGTTTAAAGCTTTATCTAACTTTTAAAGTGAAGTGAGCAACTCATTTTGCTTTTTCAAAATATCTACATTATTCAAGTAGGTCAAGGACAATGTTGTGGGCTGAATTGTATAAATAGAACTCACCTCCTTGCCCAAAGACTCTCTCCCTCGTGACGAATTAATAAACTGTGCAATAAAACGTGAATCCATATTAATATATGGTCGAAGACGAATAATTGCCATATAATGAGGAAGTGCATATCCTGCCTGTTCTGATTCAACATAACAGGCAATTATAGGAAAATGAAGACTTACAATAATATCTCCCTCTTGTGTTAACTCTTCAAAAGGAATACCTCCCTGAGGTGAGATAGTAATCAGATTTCTATCATCAATAAATGAAATCGGTTCCAAAGATTTCATAGTAAGCTCCTGATACGTCTCAACATTCACACCCAGCTCTTCTTTATGGTAAGCACCTTTTATAATATCTGCAATCTCTTGGAGTTTCATTGGTAATTTCCTTCATTCATATATATATTATTTTTATAATAAGTTATTTTCTGGAAGATTATATAGATAATAGCTTTAATATTAATTTAATATTAAGGAGTATATGTAAATTATATAGTTAAGAAAAACAAAATAAAATTATTATTATTTAAGTTTATCTTTAAGAAGTAGATGAAAATAAAAAGTAATAGTTAACAACGAGAAGATTAAAAATGAGAAGTTAATTCACAACCTCTCTGGCATCTCATCTTTAAAAGCAAGATTTTCAGCTTTTTTGAGTAGCTCCATTGCACCATTGTTTATCATTATTTGAGCAAGTTTCTCTCCTAAGTCACCAGATATCGCTCTTGGTTCACTTATCTCTTTTTCTAAAATTTCAGAACCATCAGGAAGTCCTATCATGGTTCTAATGCTGACTATGTCGCTCTCTCTATCAATAGTAGCGTTTACTGCCACAGGAGCAGAGCAACCTACCTCTATTTTAGAGACAAAATCACGCTCTAGTTTAGCACATAGAAAGCTATCTGTATCATTTAAAACTTTGACCATCTCTCTAAGCTTATCATTAGAGCTAATAATTTGGATACCCAAAGAGGCTTGACCCATTGGAGGTATCATCATTGAGAGAGGAAGTTTTTGAGAGAAGGGGACATCTTTTATTAAATCCAAACGACTTACCCCAATAAAAGCCAAAATAATTGCATCATACTGACCCTCTGAAAGTTTTCGTAAACGGGTGTTTACATTTCCTCTTAGGTCTTTGACTTTTAGGTCAGGTCGAACGGCTAGAAGTTGCATTCGTCTTCTAAGGCTCGTTGTTCCTACCACAGCACCCTTTGGCAGTTTATCAAATGATATGTAGTTGTGAGAGAGAAAGATATCTGACTGCTCTTGACGAGGAGAGATGGCTACAAGTTCTAACCCCTCAGGCATATAGGAGGGGACATCTTTTAGTGAGTGTACAGCCATATCAGCATTACCTGCTAACATCTCATCCTCTAACTCTTTGGTAAAGTGTCCCTTACCACCAATAAGAGCCAAAGGTCTATCCAAGATTTTATCACCTTTGGAGACAATTTCATTTAATTCAACTTTAACTTCTGGAAAATTTTCTTCCAAAATATCTCGCACATGATACGCCTGCCAAAGAGCAAGATCACTTGCTCTGGTTGCTATGGTTATTTTCTTCAAAAAAACTCTTTTTTAATTTTTTATTATTTCTCATTTATTATTTTTAATTAGTTAGGTTGTCGAAAAACTCTTCGACACGGTCAGTTCATTTCTTTTTGTCGTTAGGAATCAATTTTTTGTACTCTGAACGGCTTTTATCCCATACACTGTCAAGGAATACCGTTGGTGTACCAGAGACCATCGCTTTGGTTGCCACCTCTTGGTCATGTTTTAGCTCTTTTTCAATCTCTTTGGAGTCAATCAACGCTTCTGTTAATTTCAAATCAAACTTACTATTTAATTTATCCAAAACTTTCTTTAAATTAACTTCTCTTGGGTCAATCTCCAAAGTATACATCTCCATGATTTTATCATAGTTTTTCTTTCCTTGTTCTACCAACATTGCACGTGTGATAATGTCTGATACAGGGTGTATTCTCAAAAGTGGCATATGATAGTAATAGAGTGAAAATGTTTCAGGGTTCTCTTTTACAGCATTATAAATTTCAGGAACTTTCTTTTGACAGAAGGGACACTGTGGGTCTGAAAAGACTACAATCTTATGCTTGGCATCTTTGTTTCCTGCAATTAAATGCTTCTCATCATAGACACTATCTTTTAGCTTTGGCTTCAATGTCATGTGATAATCTGTACCTGTTTTCATATCTATGAGAGCATTGGTAGCAATACCATCTTTTACGAAAATAGTCTCAGGAACAGTTACTATGTCCGTAACAGTTGGGCTTTTTTTAACTTTTGCGTTGATATTCACAAAGTAGATATCCCACCCTGCTAACGCTTCAATATTTTTTTTCTCAATAATATCTACGCTATCAACCTCTACGCTCTTATTTTTAATTAAATGGTTTTCAATATAATCTTTTACTTCAGCTTCTGTAGATACTGCATTAAGGCTTAGTGTTGCGATAAGGGTCGTGCTCAATAATTTCGACATCAATGACATCATCGTCTCCTTGTTTGGTTGTTTTTTTAATATTACTTTTATCTTTTAAAAGTGATATTGTACCACCTAATTGTAAAAATAATGTATAAAAAAGAGCCATTACCCCTAAAAAATCTGAAAAAACACCAGGAATAATAAGTAAAATAGCTCCAATAAAGTAAGAGGTACTTGCATCATGAAAACTTTTTGCATTTAGTTTTCCCAATGTTGCCAATTTCATATTGGTAATCAAGCTCTTATGGGCATTTTGGATGAGTCCCATCCCCAACATAAATGAGCCAAGTATCCAAATAACCGTCCATAAAAAACCTATCTGCTCACCCACAGCCAGTGAAAAATAGAGTTCCATGAAAAGGTAAGGAAGAACAACTAACATTAAGACAACTTTTCCACAATAGTCTCGACTATCATATCCAGTAAAACTTCTTCTTTCTCCAAGGTCTCCCTGTTGATTATCTCCACTTTTCCATCACTAATATCATTACCAATCACCACAGCAAAAGGGATACCAATAAGCTCAAAATCTTTGACCTTGACACCAAACCCTGTCTTTTTATCTACTCTATCATCTAAAATGACAGAGACACCTTTGGCCTGAAGCATTGAGTACAACTTATCCCCTGCTTCCATCTGCTCTGCATTTTTAGCTTTTGCCACAATAATATCCACACTAAACGGTGCTGACTCTTTTGTCCAGACACACCCTTTCTCATCATGATTTTGCTCAATAATCCCTGCGAGTAATCGACTTACACCAATTCCATACGTTCCCATTACAAATGGCTCTAGCTTTTGATTTTTATTTAAAAACTCTGCTTTCATCGCTTCTGAATAGGTCGTTCCAAGTTGAAATATATGCCCTGCCTCTATCCCTTTGGTTTGACTAAGAGTACCACCACACTTAGGGCATAATGTTTCATCCTCTGCGATAACCTCAACATTGGCTCCAAAGTCACAACTCTCACAGACCATAATAGTATCTTCACCACTATCAGCTAAGACCATAAACTCTTTTGACCCCGCTCCACCAATCGCTCCACTATCTGCTTCTACCACTTTAAAATCCAATCCCAAACGGGTAAAAATTTTTTTATAGGTCTCTTCCATTAAGGCAAACTCACGCTCCATGTCCTCAACGGTGGCATGAAAACTGTAAGCATCTTTCATCAGAAACTCACGACCACGCATCAGACCAAATCGTGGACGCACCTCATCACGAAATTTCCAATTTATTTGATAGACATTTAGGGGAAGTTGCTTATAACTTTTAACCGTTTGTCGCACCAAGTTTACCATCGCCTCCTCATTGGTTGGGCTTAGGGTAAAACCGTTTTGGTGACGGTCTTTAAATCGAAGAAGCTCACTTCCAAACTTATCAGCACGTCCTGTCTCTTCCCAAAGGCTAAGAGGGGTTACCATTGGGAGATGTACCTCATTGCACCCTGCTTTGTCTAGTTCATCTTTAACAATTGCTCTTACTTTATCTAATGTAATTTTTCCAAGTGGTAAAAAGTTATAGAGTCCAGAGCCTCCTGATGACTGAATAAATCCTGCACGAAGCAGAAGTATATGTGATGTCAAAACAGCATCACTTGGGGCTTCTTTCATGGTCGGTATAAGTAGTCTTGAAAATCTCATTGTTGCTATCCTATATAGTTTTTGATAATTATAGCTAATGTATCTAACGAGAAGTTAAAAAAGCTACTCCATTACGGCACTCAAAGTGAGTAATTTACAGGAGTTTTCTAAAATCGCAACTTTTTTTACCATTTCGGTTAAATCTCTATCATAAGAGACCAATCCAAACCCTCTAATCAGCAAAAGCTTATCACTACTATTTTTAAAAAAGGAGGTAATCTCCGATGTTGATCTCTCCGCCCAATCATTAAAATTTTTAGGGTCATAGATTTCAACTCTAGAGAAAAGTTGATGACCGTAATAGTCTTGAGGTATTACAGCGGTATGTTTTAAAGAGTAAGCTGTAGAGAAAGGAGGCATGGTGTAGGAGATATACTTAGCATTAGGAAGTGTGTTATAAATCTGTTCATGTATTTTGGCATCTACTGAGGCTTCATTCCAACGATAATCTTTTTTTTTCGAGCAAGAGAGTTGCAAAAAATTCTCTTCAGAGACCTCATCTAAAATAGTCTCTTTTCTATTGATAATAAATGAGTTAACTGAATCTCTAGCTGAAATGGAACCATGAAAGACACCAAAGTAATTTTTTTTAAACATTGAGTTGGATATATGTTTAATTTCATTTAATAGATAGGAGTCCATGTTGTAGCCTTATTATTTTTTGGTATTATATCGTTTTTAATAAAATAGTAAAAAAAAAGAGTAAAAACTATAAAGGTAATCGATTATGAACACTCCCCATATCCCCGTACTATTAGAAGAGGTTCTTTTGAGCTTTCGTGATATAAAATCTGGATATTTTGTAGATTGCACCTTGGGCTATGCAGGTCATTCAGAAGCGATTCTCAAAAAATATGAAAATATTAATCATATTGGTATCGACAGAGATGAAGAAGCATTAACTTTTTCAAAAAATAGATTAACCCCATTCCAAGATAAAAGTACCCTCTACAAAGGAACTTTCTCAACTCTTTTTTCAACACTTAAAGAGACTCCTATTGTTGCTGTTTTGGCAGACTTCGGGGTCTCATCATTACAACTTGACAAAAAAGAGCGAGGATTTTCGTTTAGCAGTGATAACCTTGATATGCGTATGGACACCTCTGCCCCCTTAAGTGCCTATGAGGTTGTCAATGGATATAATCAAGAGAGACTGGAGTATATTTTAAATCACTATGGAGAGGTTCGCTCTTATAAAAGAGTAGCTAGTGCGATTATTGAAGCCAGAAGTCAACACCCACTAGAGAGTGCCAAAGAGCTATCAGATATTATTAGCAAAGTTGTGCCAAAAGGGGGCAAAATTCATCCTGCAACGCTTAGTTTTCAGGGAATACGCATAGAGGTAAATGCAGAACTCTATGAGATAGAGGCACTTCTTGATGCCTTGGAGAGTAAAGCTAAATCAGGAGTACTAAAAGGGGCAATTATCTCACTTATTACCTTTCATTCACTAGAGGATAGATTGGTTAAAAATAGATATAAAAAATGGGCAACAGCTTGTATATGTGATAGTCTTGCGATGCGATGTACCTGTGGTAAAAATCATGCCTTGGGTAAGATGTTGGGGCGAAAGCCTGTTATTGCCACCAAAGAGGAGCTAAAAATTAATGCACGGTCACGCTCTGCAAAGCTAAGAACATTTGTATTTAAAGGATAGAGTATGGCACAAGAGAAAAGACAAGATAGAAGAAGAGTCAGAAGACGAAAACATCAAAATCAAGAGAATGGTGTCACAGGAAGCATGATTATCGTTATGATATTCTCTATCTCCTTGGTGCTTCTTTTAACCATACCAAACATCTATTTGGACAACAAAATATATAAAGAAAGCCGAGAGATTGCCCACTATCAAAAGATAGTAGATACCCTCCAAGAGGAGCAGACCATTATCAAACACAAACTAGAGATTATTCAGTATAATGGAACTCGAAAATGATACGAAAATTTCTTGAATTTGCGATAGATAGACCTGCACTCAACCACATCTTTATGGTTTTTATGATTGTTATGTCACTCTTTGCCTACCAAGAAATTCCCAAAGAGATTTTCCCTGCATCTCAACTTGACCAAGTTATTATCACTGGAACTTATGTGGGGGCAAGTTCCAATGTACTTGACAAAATGGCAGTAAGAGACATTGAAGAGAAGCTTCAAGCACTCTCAGAAATTGATACCATTTACACCACCATTCAGAACGGTTTTTTTTCCATTAAAGCTGATATTATGCCCAATAATGACAATCAAATTGTACTGGGTGATGTCAAAGATATTATCTCGAATGTACGGCGAGATTTGCCCTCTGATATGGATGAACCTCTGGCTAAGATTACGATACACAGCTACCCCCTTATCCTTATTGCTATTTCGGGAGATACCTCAATTGATACACTGCTTAATGTGGCAAATGAACTAAAATCCAAACTTTCAACTATTGGAGATTTGAGCGATATCTTAATCCGTGGAGAGTCTGATGAGGAGATACTTATCTCTCTTGACCAACGAAAAATAGAGGCGTATGGGCTCTCTAAACCCTCCATCTATACAGCTATATCTTCTCTCTCCTCTATTTTTCCTATAGGAACGATTAAAGAGAAAGGAAACCATCTATATATCTCTACTATCAATGGGGAGAAGAGTAAAAAAAAGTTAGAGGAGAGTATGCTCTCCATCAATGGTAAACACTTCTATCTAGGAGATATTGCCAAGGTACAACTAGGACTAGCCGAACCTGACCTTCTCTCTCATTACAATGGAAAAACAAATATCTCTTTGGACATCAAAAAAAATAAAGATGGCAATGCCATTGCTCTGACCAAAGAGGTTCGAACCGTACTCAAAGAGTTTAACCAAAAATACCATGAGAAGTTTGAGTTTAAAGCTTATACCGATACCTCCATTTGGATAAAAAACCGTCTAAATCTTGTCTCTTCAAATATCCTTTTTGGACTAATAATGGTGATGTTTGCACTCTTTTTAAGCCTCAACTACCGTATCGCATTGGTGGTGGGGATTGGTATTCCTGCCTCCTTTATGATTACCCTTATCACGGCTGATATGATAGGCTACAGTCTCAATATGCTTACCCTTATGGGGGCATTAATCGCCTTAGGAATGTTGGTCGATGAAGCGATTGTAGTAGCAGAGAATATCTACAGACACATTGAGATGGGAAAAACTCCTCGCGAAGCAGCTATTGATGGCTCTGTAGAGATGTTTCCTGCTATTCTAACGGCAACACTTACTACTGTATTTGCTTTTTTACCCCTTTTACTTATGTCTGGAAAGATGGGAATGTTTATGCAAGTACTACCTGTGATGATTTCTATTTTACTTATCTCTTCGCTCTTTGAAGCATTTTACTTTTTACCACTCCACTCCAAGGAGTTCTACTCTATCGGAAGATTAGATAAGATTCAGAAAAAAAAGAGCTGGTTTTGGAGGGTCACTATAAGCTTCTATCAGTTTATCCTGAAATGGCTACTACGTGTTAAGTTTCTATCATTGATACTTTTAATTGGTGCGATTATCTATGGAACATTGAGTGTTGCCAAAACCACAAAGTTTCAACTCTTTCCTGAGTTTGATGTGCAACAGGTCTTTTTGAATGGTAAGGTTAATATCAATAATGAACTAAAAGATACCGAAGCGTATGTACAAAAAATTGAAGAGGCTCTTTTAAAACATCTCGATGAAGCATCTGTGGAGTCTGTTACCTCTATTATTGGGCTAAAGATGAACCCTGACCAAACTATGGATATAGGGGACAATCTATTTCAAATTTTTGTGAATCTTTATGAAAAAGCCCCTGAGAATTTTTTTGATAAAAACATAAACCCACTCTTCTCGTTGGAGTATGATGGAAGCAACATGATACGTCACAAGATGGCACAACAGATAGGAAAAGAGATTCAAAAGGATATCTTGGAGAATATGAGAAACCTCACCATCAACGGTCAAAAGGTATTTGAAGAGTTTAATGTCTATGTTCAACAGACAGGAATGGTGGGAAATGATATCGAGATAGGATTCTCTGCCTCTACAGAAGAGGAGATGAGTCGTATCTTGAAACGTGTAGAGAGCCGACTAAAAGAGATAAATGGGGTCAAAGATATTGGAAATAATGCCAACGAAGGGGAGAGAGAGCTAAAACTAAGGGTTAATGAGTATGGACAATCATTGGGGCTTAGTGAGGGATTTATCTCCAAAGCACTTAGAGGCTCATTTTTTAAAGCCGAATATGGAAAAATGTTCAACCAAGAGGGCTTAGTACGCATCAAGATAGAGGATGAGAACAAAGATGAAAAAGGGAGTATTGATAACTTTATGCTTACCATTCCTACAGGTGAAGTAGTTGTGCTACATGAGGTCTGTGATTTTTATTATCAAAAGAGCTTTGTGCGAACCTTTAAAGAGGATGGATTAAATATACGCTCCATCTATGCTAGTGTAGACAAAGAGATAGTTTTGGCAACTGAAGTGATGCAACAGCTTCAACCTCTTTTTGAGACAATTGAAAAAGAGGGAGTTAAGGTTATTATCAAAGGAGAGGAGAAAGAGAATAAAAAACTAAAACAGGAGATGGTACAAATCGCCCTTATTGCGGTATTTTTAATTTTTATTGCTTTGGTATGGATGTTTAACTCCTTTATCCAACCCTTAATTGTCTTAGCAATTATCCCTCTCTCTATCTTTGGGGTTTTAGTAGGGACAAAGATGATGGGAGTAAACATGACTATGACAGGAATGATGGGAATTATTGGTCTAGCAGGAGTGGTGGTCAATGATGGGCTTATTATGCTCTCCTTTGTAAGAAAAGGTAAAACCCATGAGGAGATTTTAGAGTATGCAGGGCAGAGAATTCGCCCCATTATTCTCACCTCGGTCACCACAGTATTAGGTCTCTCTACCCTCATATTCTTCGCCTCTGGTCAAGCTCTTATTCTTCAACCCATGGCAATTAGCCTTGGATTTGGTGTCGCATGGGCAACGGTACTTAACCTATATTTTGTGCCATTGATGTATGCTGTAATATATGGGATTAAAAGAGAGAAAAATATTAAAATATAAAAAACAGCACAAGGAATCAAGCATTTGACAAGCAAAAACTTCACCCCAAAAGGTCTACTAAAAAACAGACACATTCAAACCCTCTATGCCACTTTTTTTAGAAAATCTCTGTTAAAAGTGATAACCCTAGAGAGGTTTAATCTGAGTGATGAAGACTTTATTGAGTGCGTTTGGAATAAAAAACCACCGAGTGACAATACCCCTATTGTTACTATCTTTCATGGTCTAGCCGCCTCTATTAACTCCCCCTATATTCAAGGTTTAATGTATGAACTGGAAAAAAGAGGATTTGCCTCTGTAGTGATGCACTTTAGGGGATGCTACAAAGAGGAGAACCTAACTCCAAGAGCCTACCATAGTGGGGATACAGGGGATGCAAAAGAGTGGATAGAGCATCTTCAAAAAAAATATCCAAAGAGTAAACTTCATACAGTTGGTTTCTCTTTAGGAGGAAATATGATGCTCAAACTTTTGGGTGAATGGGGTAAAAACTCTCCTATCTCTTCGGCTGTCTCCATCTCTGCACCGATGCAATTAAATATCTCTGCTGATACTATTGAAAAAGGGTTTGCAAAAAATTATCAAGAGTATCTGCTTAAACCACTTCGAGCCACACTTATAAAAAAGTATAAAAAGTTTGATATGAAAAAAGAGATAGGGATAGATACCTCTACCGTAGCAAAGATTAAAACTATTCGAGAGTTTGATGAGCGATATACAGCTGTTATTCATGGCTTTAAAAATGCCAATGCGTACTATGAAAAATGCTCTGCCAAACAGTTTTTAAAAGATATTACTACCCCTACACTTATTATTCATGCTCTTGATGACCCGTTTATGACTCCTCTGATATTGCCAAAACAAGAGGAGATATCCTCTGCTATAGAGTTAGATATTTTAGAAAATGGTGGTCATGTTGGATTTGTAAATGGCTCTATTTGGAGAGCCACCTATTGGCTTGACAAACGTATAACCTCTCATATAACTCTACACAATCTATACACACATAAAACCTATACTTAAAAAACTTATAGTAAACTAATATGATAACATTAAAGGATAGAGATGAGAAAAGTAATATATCAAGCCATAACCATATCTGCTTTGCTACTGTTAACAGGCTGTAGTCCCATTGTAAACAAATATCGAGTTAGTATAGATGCTATTTCAAATCCAAATATAGATATAGCTCCAAATAGTTATATCATTGAACCTTTAGGAAAAAGTACAGATAAAAATAGTTTGGAGTTTCAGAAACACTCATCTCAACTGATGAAAATTTTAGATAAAAAGGGGTATGTGCAACCCGATAACTCTGCTTTGGCAAAACAGACCATCTATTTTGATTATGGTATAGATAAAATCAAAGAGGAGACAAGAACCTACAGTCAACCAAATATCTCTTTTGGATTTTCTCACGGATACTACAACAGATTTTGGAGTGATTTTATGTATAGTGGATACTCAACCTATCAAAAGACCTACACACTATATAATCGCTACATCGAAATACTGGCTAAGAATCAAGCAGGAAAAGAGCTTTGGAGAGTCGATGTCTCCTCTGTGGGTGAGTCAAAAGATTTAAAAAATATTGTTCCTGTTCTGCTTGAAGCATCAGAGGAGTATATTGGTAAAGATACAGATAAACCTGTTAATTTGGTGATTAAAGAAAAGAAATCAAAAAAAGAGTAAATTTATCCTATTTTAATTTTACTATGATATTATTTCGTTACAAATAAAAATTATTATTTAAAAAATAAGGAAAACAACATGATTGTAACAAATAAAGCTCCAGATTTCACAGCAACAGCAGTACTAGCAAACGGACAGATAGTAGATGATTTTAACCTAATGGAAAACTTAGGTGAAAAAGGTGCAGTACTTTTCTTCTACCCACTAGACTTTACATTTGTATGTCCATCTGAAATTATTGCATTTTCACACAGAGCAAAAGAGTTTAGAGAAAGAGGCGTAAACATTATTGGTGTATCTGTAGACAGTCAATTCTCACACTTCGCATGGAGAGAAACAGCCGTAAACCAAGGTGGAATTGGTAGAGTTGATATGCCTCTTGTTGCAGATATTACAAAGCAAATTGCTAGAGATTATGATGTTCTTCTTGATGATGCCGTAGCACTTAGAGGTTCATTTTTGATTGATGCTGATGGTACAGTTAGACACGCAGTAATTAATGACCTTCCATTAGGAAGAAACATTGATGAGATGCTTAGAATGGTAGATACCATGATTTTCACAAATGAAAATGGCGAAGTTTGTCCTGCTGGTTGGGTAAAAGGTGACGAGGGTATGAAAGCTGACACAGAGGGTGTGGCTGACTACCTTGCAAAACACGCTGACGATTTATAATCTATAAACGGTTATAAACACTGTAGGGGTAGAGGTATGTCTCTACCCTATATTAAATAAAAAATAAAGGCAAGAAATCATGACAGATTATATAACACTATTAAAAGAGAATGATTTAAAAGCCACCATCCAACGTACCAGTATATTAAAGTCCATTAAACAAGCAGGACATATTAATATTGATGATATCTATGAAGTTCTCAAAGAGCAGTACCCTACCCTATCTTTGGCTACCATCTACAAAAACATTATCTTGATGCAACAAAACAGTGTCATAATAGAAGTGCCTATTAATGGCGAAAAATCCAAATATGAACTGAAAAAAGATGACCATATACACCTCATCTGTCAATCCTGTGGAGAGATTCAAGATAGAGAGATAAGCGTAAAAACAAAAGAGACCCTAGAGATAAGCAATTTTCAATTAAATAGCTCACAAATCAACCTATATGGAGTTTGTCAAGTATGTCAAGGGAGATAAAAGAGAATGCTCTTTTTATAGCCGATGCTCACTATCCTCATCATGGAGATACTTTTTTAAAGATTTTAAAAGATTTAGAAAATGGCAAAATAAAAACACCACAACTCTTTCTTATGGGTGATATTTTTGACCTGCTTTTTGGACATAATGAGTACATTCAAACCTTTTCAAAAGAGGCAATAACCCTACTTCGAAAACTCTCTAAAACTTTAGAAATTCACTACATAGAGGGCAATCATGATTTTTGTCTAAAAGAGCTTTTTCCTCATATATCTGTCTATAGTAGAGATGAACAACCCATAAAATTTAAACTCAATAATCAAGATGTATATTTGGCACATGGCGATAAGTATGTGAGAGGATTTATTTATAATTTATACTCTAAAGTATTAAGACAAAAAAGATTACTAATACTTCTTAGACCTTTAGAAAAACCAATTATTAACCATCGTATGGAAAAATTAAAAGTCAAAAATATATGTGGATATTTTACTAATTATCAAAAGAGATTTGATGCGATTATTAAACACTACCCCAAAGATGCCCTTATTATCGAAGGTCATTTTCATCAAGGAGTTCAATATAAAAACTATGTTTCACTGCCCTCTTTGGTATGTCAACAACAGATAGGAGTAATTCTAAATTCTAAATTAATATTTATTTCTATGCTATAATAAATAAAAAAGGATACATCATCATGTCTAACTTTTTTCATAGCATTGATTTAGGACTAATATCCTTATGGCTTCTATTTTTTACTCTCCTATCGTATGCCAAATATCGCTATCTTGCAATTAATATATTTTTGATATTTTCACTACTATTGGCTTCTGAACACTATAATTTTCCACCATTAGAAATTGGTAATATCTATACCTATACACTTTTACTTTTTAGCATAACTATTATTATGATATTTATTTATAAACTCTTTTCAAGAAGAACAGCTACCATTATTAATACTTTACTCTCCTTTATACTCTATATTGTTCCTCTTTTTATGTTTATATACACCCTCAATTTTGAGATAAAAATCACGTCAGATGTTCTCTTTGCAGTATTTCAATCAAACAGTCTGGAGTCCTATGAGTATATTAACGATTTTATTAAGACAAAATATATTCTTATAATATTTCTCTTTATTCTCATCTCTAGCCTACTCATATTTTTACAAAAAAGAGCTGTGAATGTCAGTAGTCCTATATTAATCCTATTGCTCATAATAGTAGTATCTAACATCTCTTTAAAACAGATTTACACTCTTAAACTTCCAAAATTTGTAGGCGATAACATTGAGAAATATAACAAAGAGCTAACCATGTTCAAAGAGGTACAAGAGAAGAGAAAATCAGGAGAAATAGAATTTAAAGCCACTAAAAAAGAGCTGGGTGAGACCTATATCGTCGTCATTGGAGAGTCTTTGAATAAAACTCATATGGGACTATATGGATACAAAAGAGAAACTACCCCCATTCTCTCCAAAATGTACAGAAACCAAGAGATACTGAGATTTAATAATATCTACTCAAACCACACCCACACCATGCAGGTCTTAAGCCTTGCACTAACCGAGGCAAACCAATACAATAAAAAAGACTACTATAACTCTTTGTCTATTATTGATATACTAAACCAAGCCAATATAGAGACCTATTGGTTAAGTAACCAAAATATGTTAGGAGGATGGGACAATCTGATCTCAGTTATAGCACATAGTGCCAACCATATCAACTCTATTAACACCTCTATTGGCTACACCATTACTACTCAAAAGTATGATGGAGTGCTTATCCCAAAGGTAACCAAAATTCTATCTCAAAAAAGCAGAAAAAATCGCGTTATTTTTGTGCATCTTATGGGAAATCACACTACTTACTATACCCGATATCCCAAAACTTATAAACAGTATCCCAAAAATTATTATATTGACCATTATGACAATAGTATCCTATATAATGATTATGTTGTAAGCTCTATTCTAAAAGAGCTTCAAAAACAAAAAGGAGTTTTGGGATTTATCTATATGCCAGACCATGCTGATGATATTGAGCATAATATAGGACACGGCTCTGCCCATTTTACCATAGAAATGACACAAATACCCATGATTATGTGGTTTAGCAACAGCTACCAAAAGCTCTATCATAACAGATACCAAACACTCTCTAAAAATATCAACAGACTCTACTCCAATGACCTTTTTTATGATACCCTTATGGGTATCTTTAATATTAAAAGCAAAAAATACAGCAGTCAATATGATTTAAGCTCTAACAACTATCAACTTAAAGAAGAAAATGCATTGGTACTTCATGGAAAGCGTCATTATAAAGAGAAAAAAACTAATTGTTTATCTAACCTTCTACCTTAGCATTTCCCCTACATTTTACCTGTACTAAAATTGGCTCATCCACATCAAGACGAGCCACCGTCAATTCACGCCCCCAAAGACATCCTGTATCCAAGGAGAGAACATTGCTATCTTGATAGTATCCCAAAGTAGACCAGTGACCAAATACTATCTTCATACTCATTTTTTTACGTGTAGGACAAGTAAACCAAGGCTTTAAACCTTTTCTTGCAATCTTTAAAGCTGTAGGTTCACCCTTTTGTTTAAAATCCAACCGTCCATCATCTTCACAAAAACGCATACTTATAAAAGAGCTTAAAATATACTTCTCAATATCCAGTGAACTTGCCTTTGCGTTAAACTTATTGGCACTTTTTTTATTCATATGCTTAAGCCACGCTTTATAGTTTCGCCCTCGTAGTTTCTTCTCTATTCGTGAAGCGTGTTGAATCGCCATACCCAAATCAAACTGAGGAGAGATACCTGCATGAGCCATCACATAGCCTAATCTATAGTTTAAATGCAAAAAAGGCTGATGTCGTAACCAGTTAATAAGCTCTTTGGCATTAGGTGCATCTAAGATAGGTTGTATGGTAGGATTTGATTTTTTGATACCTGCATAAGCTGAAATAAGTGCGATGTCATGATTGCCTAGCACCACCTTAATAGAGTTTCGTATGGAGTATAGATAGTTAAGAGTCTCCAAAGATTTATCACCACGATTGACCAAATCCCCTGCCACCCAAAGCTCATCTTTTTTTGGATTAAACGCTATCTTTGCCATTAACTCTTGAAATGAATCAAAACACCCTTGAATATCACCAACTGCCCAAACTGCCACTTAAATTCCTAATTTTTAATGACATCTTAGCATAAGCAATTGAAATCTAATCACTAAACTGAATAGGACCTACCCCACTACCATTTAGAAGTTGCCGTACATAAGGGTTTTTAGTATTTTTAAAACTCTCATTATCAGCCCACTCTATAATTTTACCATCAAATAAAAATGC
>JALTGP010000123.1 GCA_027076905.1 Campylobacteraceae bacterium
GGATATAGGGTGTTGTCAATGATAACTTTTATTTGCTTAGGTTCTTACTAATAGGTAGCGATAAATCAAGCCAATCAAAAGATATAGAAAAAGCCAAAGAGTTAGCAAAGGAGTACCAAGATGAGAAGTGAACTAAACACATTTGATATAGCAAAATATCTTGATAGTAATGAAGTTATTGCAGAGTATCTTTCTCAAATACTAGAAGATGGAGATTTAGATGAGCTTTTATCAGCCATAGGAGATATTGCAAGAGCCAAAGGAATGACTCAAATTGCAAAAGATACAGGATTGGGTAGAGAGAGTTTTTACAAATCATTTACAGTAGGTGCAAAACCTAGATTTGATACTATTGTTAAAGTTTTAGACTCTTTTGGTGTTCGGTTACAGGCTGTTTCTTAAGAAAACCAACCTTTCAAAGTATCAATCAATTTATGAATAGTTCTCTTTTCTCTTTGAGTAGATTTAACTATTTTATTTTTTGCAGATACTTTCTTTTTAACTTTATTAAGATTGGCATAAACTTTACGGCTTGATTTACCATGTCTTATAGCTTTTCCTAAAAGAGCTAACTCTTGTTTTAGATATGGAGCAGATAAAGAAGCTAAAGAGATGATTTTATAAGGTCTATATCCTCTTTTTCCTTTTTTGAAAAAGATAAAGAATGGTGCTTTATTTAAATTATAGTTTGTCCCCAACTCTTTTTGAATTCTTCTTAGATAAGCTCTTTTTTTAGAGGTCTTCATAATAAAGTTTTGAACAATGGCTTTCTTACCCAATGCTCTACCAAACTTTGAAATAATAGCCCTCTTTTTTAAGATGTCTTTTTTATTTTTTGTCCAATATCGTGTATCTACAGCTACTATTTTATATCGGTAGTTGTATTTTTTAAAAGCACGATTAGTATATACATAAGCTGTTCTGCTATTTGAATATTTTAGTTTATAATCAAAATTGTTAAATACTATCATCCTACTTAGCTCTGTAGCGTCTAAAGCACTTAATTGTACTCCTCCTAAAAGTAAAAACAATACGCTAATTTTTAATAATAAATTTCTCATTTAATCTCCTTTATTTAATTTTTCTAACACACAAACTAGGACTCTTCCACTCCTTAGGTGTATCACTTCTATACCAATCATTTTCATCTACATTAACAGCCCACACAAGAGAATCTTTACCTTTGTATAGTGTCCATAAATGTATCTC
>JALTGP010000124.1 GCA_027076905.1 Campylobacteraceae bacterium
TAAGATGGGGGCTAAAGTGGTTTTGGCAAGTGCCACACCATCTTTGAGTTCTTATTATAAATATGATGTGGTAAAACTCTCTAAGCCATTTATCCAAACAAAAAAAAGATACTACTTTTTAGAAGGCTCAACACTGACCAATGGGATGATAAAGAGGATAGATGAGAACTTTAGAGCAGGGGAGCAGTCGCTTCTGTTTGTGCCAACTCGTGGAAATTTTAAGTATCTATATTGTCCAAAGTGTGGAGAGACGCATACCTGTCCTTACTGTTCGGTGGGCATGGCGTTGCACCGATATGCCAGACATCTAAAGTGTCACTACTGTAATTTTACTGAGATGATACGAGAGGTCTGTACGGCGTGTGGTCATACCCCTTTGATAAGTGAGCGAATGGGAACGGTTGAGGCGAAGGAGATGATAAGTAGCTCTATAGAAGATATTGTGATAGAGCAGTTTGATAGAGACAGTATTACCACGGCTTCTAAGCTGAAAAAGGCGTTAAAACGGTTTGAATCCAAAGAGAGTCATCTTCTACTTGGTACACAGATGCTAAGTAAGGGTCATGACTATGCCAATATTACGCTTAGTGTGATTTTGGGTATGGATTATATCTTGGGGCTTGGTGACTATAGGGCGAGAGAGAGGGCGATGAGTCTTCTGATACAGATTGCAGGGCGTTCAGGTCGTGCAAAGAGTGCTGATGTCTTGATACAGTCTGCCAATGGGGAATTTTTTAAGATGTATCTCAATGATTACGAGGCTTTTTTAAAAGATGAGATGGAGTTTGTACGAGACTTCTACCCTCCATTTGTCTCATTGGCTCGAATTTTAATCTCTCATGTCAAAGATGAAAAAGCAGGGAAGATTACGTTTGATACGGTGAGTAAACTTAAAACTTATAGTGAGATTGAGATAGTAGGGGAGGGTAAAGCTCCTATTGAGAGGATTGCCAATAAATTTCGCTATCATATTCTGCTTCGTTGTGAAAAGAGAATACCTCTTTTAAAGGCACTTCATGCTATAAACTCTCCACTAATAGAGATAGATATGGACCCTGTAGAGTTCTCATAATAATAATAGACTTCTTATAAAACTAATTTGGAATCTGAGACTAAAGTCTCGAATAAGACGAGGCTAAAGCCATCGGTTCCTACTTTTTATAATAAATTTAATAAGGAAAAAAATGAACCCAAGATACCCAACCAA
>JALTGP010000125.1 GCA_027076905.1 Campylobacteraceae bacterium
AAGAGACATTTAAAATGCCTATTGATGACAACAGCATTAAAAAAAGAATTTTAAAAATTGATAAGATAGATGATGAAGCACTGGTTTATGTACGCACAACGACACCAACAGAGTTTGAGTATGTTGTGGCTCATGAAGATAAGATTGGTTCATCGGAGTATGTACAGGATATTGTTAGGGTTAGTCTTTAGGTTTTTTGAGTTTACTCTTTTCAACCAACAAACTTAATAAAAATTGCAAGTCTCTTAAATGTAAAAGCTGTATCAGCTGTAGACCCCTTTTAAAGCCCTAATTTTAGGGGTTTAAAAGAGTTTAATACTACTTTCTATCCATTTAAAACTATTTTTTATCCATCAAATACTACTTTTTATCCATTTACTACTATAAAATTAATAATAGTAGTATTAATATAATTTAGCTATTTTTTTACTTTAAAAATCTATTATTTTAAATAAAAGGCATGAATCAATTTAAATAAAGAGTGTTTTCTAATTTTAAATACTACTTTTTATCCATTTACTACTATATATATTATAATAAGTAGTTTTAAAGTTCACATCCTATATACTATTTTTTAAAAAGGTGTAGTTTTAAATGGAAACAGACTTAACGAATCGTAATCATGGAAGACAATCACATATTTTAGTGAATGCTCCGTATTCATTGAAAAAGAATGAAATAGATATTGTTTTAACATTGATAACGGCAATAACAAAAGAAGATGAAGATTTTAAAGATTACCAATTTACAATTAAAGAACTAGAAGAGAAGACCAATAGAAAGTGGCAATCAAAACAGCTAGAATCAACCATTACAGCTCTTCTATCGAAACCTATAAAATTGCCAAATGAAAAGCTAGAGAGAGGTTTTGAATACACTCCTTGGTTCTCTTATTTTAAATATGATGATAATGGACTCGTGACTTGTCGTTTTGATAAAGCTCTAAAACCATATCTTATACAATTGACAGGAACAAGAGTTCTTTCTGACTTTAGGCATATATTACCAATGAAATCTACCTATTCTAAAAGGATGTATCTTTTATTGAAAGAGTACAATAAAATAGGTAAAAGAACTTTTGATATAGAGAAGTTACACACAATATTAAAAGTTCCAAAAAGTATGAAAAGATACGATAATTTTAAAAGATTGGTTCTAAAACGAGCAGAAACCGACATCAACAAATTCACAGACCTAGAAGT
>JALTGP010000126.1 GCA_027076905.1 Campylobacteraceae bacterium
ATTAGTCGCTGAACTATTGTATCCCAAATCGTATACAAGATAGATTAAAACTAAACTCTACACCCCTGTCGTGAATGGCACTAAATTAAGCAAAACTAGACAATAAAACAAAATAACTATAAGGGTAGGGAACGAGTTAAGTTTTAAACTTAGCTATGGATAGGTTTGAGTAAGTTTTATTGAACGGTATAGTGTAAATCTTAGTGTTAAAAATCTTGATGTACAGAGTTATGAGCTTTTAAAGTATGGGGAAGTGGTAGCTGTGGGTAATGATACGGTTCGTGGGTATGGTCGGTTTTTGGTTGGGTTTGGGGTAGATGGATAATGAGTTAAACAGCACTTAATCAATTATGCTAATAGAGGAGATTTTTTAGTAGATGAAAAATAAAAGCTTTACACTGATTATTTCATAAAATTTTCAGTAATAGGGATTTTTAAAGACATACCATTTCTAATTTGATAGTTTTTATCTATTTGATTTTGGTTTGCCATATAAATCTTCTCATACTCTTGACTATCTCCATAATATTTTAATGCAAGGTCATAGATATTGAGGTCATTGTTAACCGTGATGTTAATCCATTTTTGAGGAGTATCTTCTTTAGTAACTGTAGATAATATAGGTTGATTATCTTGACTCAATTTTTGCTTAAGTGAAATAATTATTTTTTGCTTCTCTATGAGTTGCTCTCTTAGTAACGCAAGTTCATATTGAAGCTCTTTGATTGTTTGATTTTTATCATTTAAACTTATTAGGGTGTAACTATTAGTCTCTCTCTCTTTTAATTGTTGAATTTTATGCTCTTTTGTATATAAAATAGATTTTAAGAGATTTTTAACACGCTTTTTAGGGAGAACTGCTTGACAATCTTCACAACTCTCATTAGTAAGATTTTCTATTTCAGCAGAAAGAGAGATTGAACAAAAAGTAAGAAGTATAAATAGTCTCATAGTTTCTCCTGTAAGTAATTTCTTAAAAATATCATAATTTTATATAAAAAACAATTAAAATTAATATTTTTTATGTAAAATGGACTATTCTATATTAAGGAAAACAGAGTTGATGAAAATAGTAAAATTACTGGTATTGATACCTCTACTTTTAAGTGCTGAAATTGATATGCAAAGAAATATTTATGATGGTGCAGATGAGATGATGGCATTTGATAAAAAAATGAACAAGCTAATTGCTGAACATAATCAATATGATGATGAAGATTTAGAAGAGATGCATAAAAATGATATCTCTATTGAAGATTTTGAAGATACAGCTACTGGTTATGAACTCAATCAGAAGATAGAGGATGCCAACAGTACAAAAGTAGCCGTTGCCGTATCAGATGGAGTGCTAACCATTACAACAGATAAAAAAGTAAGAGTGGCAATAGAGAATGGTTATGAGACGACAATAACCTCTTCTAAAGTTTCACTTTTTATTCCACATGATGCAGATGAGAGCAGAGTTCAACACAACTATATAGATGGTTTTCTAAAAATAACAATACCAAAGAAAAAATAATGGAAGAAGCTCTTATAGTTTTTTAATTAATTATGTTAAAATATATTTAATATAATTAATTACAGGAGAAAACAGTGAATCAGACTACTATTTTATGTTCTATACTACTTACAGTATCATCTACTATGGTAAATGCAGAGGAGCAGATGCCAATATATGCTAAACCAGGGCA
This sequence comes from Campylobacteraceae bacterium, assembly GCA_027076905.1. Classification (GTDB taxonomy): domain Bacteria; phylum Campylobacterota; class Campylobacteria; order Campylobacterales; family Sulfurovaceae; genus UBA1140. The sequence continues at coordinate 1,692 of JALTGP010000126.1, forward strand.
GTGTTTTACAAAATCATTTTATCCTCCTAAAGTTACAAAAACAACTAGAATTAAATCAACTAAAAGAGTTATTATAACAGATTCTAGTGTTAAATATGAGGTTATACCTGCTAAATATAGTTGGGAGTCAAAACGAGTTAAAGTGAGTGATGGAACTCAAAAGATTATAACCACTCCAGCTGTTTATAAAACCGTTTATGAGCCTGTTATGGTTGAAGCATCTTCTAAAATATGGAGACGAGATAATTTTCAAGCTTCACCAAAAGCTTTCTCATCTTGTGTTGAATCAGCAAAATTATCAGGTATAGAGGTGGATAATGTAGCAGTGGGAACCTGCTTTTATGAACATCTAATACCTGCAAAATATGAGAATCTAACGACAAAAATTCTATTGGCAGAGGCGAGTGAACGATTCGTTGTTACTCCTGCAACCTATAAAACAGTTACAAAAAAAATCATTACAGATAGTACAACAGCTAAGTTAGTTCCCTCTGTAGCAAAATACAAAAATGTAAAGGCAAAAGTTGAAGTAGAACCTGCACGAACAGAGTGGAGAAAAACAGTCTGTTCCAATAGAGGATGTGAACAGTCTGAAGTTATCTGTTTAACAGAGGTTCCAACTACTTATAAAAATATTACTAAACGCATCGTATTAGAACCAACTGTTAAAAAAACAGTCTCTGTTGAGCCGAAGTTTAAGACATTCTATACACAAGAGATACTAACACCTGCATCTTACAAAAAGATACCAATTCCTGCAAAATATCAAACTGTTGTAGAGAGAAAACGAGTATCCAAAGCAAAGCACTATTGGACAGATGCTTCAAAGAGAAGTGCAACAACTCGTTATCACTCAGAGTGTGATAAGATTTGTTTGGTTGAGACTCCTGCCAAATATAAACGAGTAGCCAAACAGGTAGTTATTACACCTGCAAGTAGTAAAAAAATAGAGACACCTCCTGTGTATAAAATGGTTAAAGTTAAAAAGATAGAGAAGAGAGCTAGTTTTAAAAAAGTAGTTATTCCTGCTGAATATATTACTGTAAGAACAGAGAGAGAACGAACTAAAGGGTTTTCTAAGTGGATGCCAATGGTTTGTGAAGAGATGATGACTCCAAAATTGATTAAAAAGATTCAAAGAGCATTAGAGCTTCAAGGTTTTTATCATGGTCTCATTGATGGTCAAAAAAGTTTAGAACTAAAACAAGCAGTTAGAGCATATCAGAGAGCTAAAGGTTTAGGAGTGACTAATAAAATATCTATAGAAACTATGGAGTCTTTAAAAATCTTTTAAATCTTAATCTCTATTAGTGTTGAGAATATTTTTAGGTTTAGGCTACTCCAATAGTACTGCAAGAGTTGGTAGAATAAGATAATAAAAGGATAAAAGATGAAAAATAAAATTTTAACACTTGTATGGGTTATGGTGCTATTGGGCTGTGGCTCAAGCACTACAGATAATCCTACTGATATTAACAAAACTATAGAGAACAACGACTCAGTCTCTATCGTCTCAAATGAGAGTAGTCTAAAAAGAGGTGAAAAGTTTTTTGAGACTGTAGAACGCTTTAATAGATATTATACAGATAGTAATTATACCTCAAATAGGACACTTTTTGTATCACCTAATGGTAGTGGAGATGGTACAAAATCCTCTCCTATCTCTGTGGATAATGCCTTTAAACAGATTCAAGCAGGGATGGAGATTCATTTTCTCTCAGGTCAATATAGTGGTTGTTGGGAGCTAGATAGCGACCATTCAGGTAGTTATGATGCTCCTATTGTACTAAAAGCTGAATCTGGTGTTGAGATAAACTGTTGTAGTAGTGGAAGAAAATCTTGTTTTAATTTGGAGTATGCTAACTATATAGCAGTTGATGGATTTCATCTAGTAGGGGGGGATTATGGTATTAGAGCAGTTGGTGGATATGCTACTAGTGAACATCAAAAAGGGATAGCCATACTCAATAACCATGGAGAGAATCAATACAGAGACCCCTTTTTCTCTGGTGGTTCAGATTGGATTGTGGTTGAGGGCAATATTGCTAATGGTGCAGGAGATGGAGATGGTCACGGTATCTATCTCTCCAATGGAGGTGATTGGATGGTGGTTCGTAACAATAACCTCTATAATAATAGTAGTTCAGATTTTCAAATCAATGCCGACCCGATTAGTACCTGTGAAGATGAAGGGATTGAGTATGATGATGCTCGTTGTGATGGTAGTGCAACCGATGGTTTAGGACAGGGGGTTTCAGAATTTATATTAGTAGAGAATAACTATTTTCATAACAGTGAG
>JALTGP010000127.1 GCA_027076905.1 Campylobacteraceae bacterium
TTAATGGATTTAGTGTCATGAATGTAGTGGATATGATAAAAGAGGTTTTTGAGATTGAGTCCAAAGCTATAGCAAACCTAGCAGAGAACATCAGTGATGATTTTGAAAAAGCAATAAACGATATATTGAATTGCAGAGGAAAACTGATAATCTCAGGAATGGGAAAATCAGGAATTATTGGTAAAAAAATAGCTGCTACCTTAGCAAGTACAGGCACACCCTCATTTTTTCTCCACCCAGGTGAGGCGTATCATGGGGATTTAGGGATGATAGGAGTAGAGGATATTGTGTTGATTATCTCCAATTCAGGAGAAACGGATGAGGTTCTAAAGCTTATCCCTTTTTTGAAATCTCAACAAAATATCATCTGTGCCATGAGTGGCAATCCCTCCTCCACCCTTGCAAAAAACTCCACTTATCATTTTAATATTCATATTGAAAAAGAGGCGTGTCCATTGCAACTTGCACCGACCACCTCAACCACTGCTACACTGGTTATGGGCGATGCATTGGCAATTGCACTAATGAGGGTACGTGGATTTAAAGAGCAAGACTATGCACAGTTTCATCCAGGAGGAACGCTAGGAAGACGACTCCTTACAAAAGTAGAGGATGTAATGTACTCTAACAATCTCCCCATTGTGCTGTTGACCGATACCATTAAAACCATTATCTCAACAGTTTCTGAGGCAAAAATGGGTCTCTGTGTCGTCATGGAGCAAAATCAGATACTAGGCATTATTACCGATGGGGACATCCGTAGAGCAATGGAACAGCAAGAGGAGCAGTTTTTCTCTCTGTCTGCAAAAGAGCTGATGAGTTTAAATCCCAAAAGCATAAGCAAAGAGGAGAAGTTAACCCTAGCTCAAAAGATGATGACCCATTATAAGGTCAACTCCTTGCTGGTATGTAATAACAAAGAGTTGATAGGCATTATTCAAATTTATGACTTGGGGATATAATCGACTCTAAGGATACAAACATATTAAATAGCAATGTTATAGTCAATACCTTAGCCAAAAATACAACCAAAGAAGCATGGAATAACTGATATAATTTGTATTCCTAAATATTTTTTAATAACCATGATACTCTTTGCAGGAAGTTATTTCTTAGTTAATCCCAATGCTATTTAGCATCGGGTTTTGGTGTGGTATTGGTGCTTTTTGGCAGTTGAGGAAAATCTACTTTTG
>JALTGP010000128.1 GCA_027076905.1 Campylobacteraceae bacterium
AACTTGGTATCGACCCCCTCAATATCTAACTCTCTAATATAGAGATTTGGCATAGGATGAGTGATAAAATAGTCACAAACAACTAATAGTTGCTCCCAAACTTTATCATTCTCCATTAGAAGTTGAGATTTCTCTTTTAGTAGAGGTTCTAAGCTTGGAAAGACTTTTAAACTTTTTTGAATTAACTCTGTATGCTTTTTAAACTCTCTTGTATTAGATAGCTGTTTTAAAAACTCATCTCTATTTAGAACTAAGATTTTAGGAACAGACTGCTCCCCCAAAGAGCGATAAGCGATGCTCTGAAACTCAATCTCAAAACTGCTCTGTTTTAACTCCTCTATCCAGTGACGAACTTCTGTAAAATTCTGCTCTATCTCTTTTTCTGAGAGGCGTTTAAATTTGATAGATAGTTGAAACGTTTCGTTATTTAGATAGGCTTTTAGATGTTCGGCTCGGTTATAGGTGGTTTTTAGTTTTTTGGTTATATCTTTTGGGCAGAGGAGTTTAAGAGACACCTTTCCCCTCCAAATACTCCTCAACACTCAACCCCACAACACTACTATCCATGCCCTCGTGATTATGCACAAAATGAATGGTGCTGATATAAGGCTCAATGATATTAATCTTTTGAATAGGAGTAATGACCAAAAGTTGCAGATTTAATTTTTTAAATAGCTCTAGTCCATACTTGGTCGAGTCATCAGAACCTTTACCAAACGCTTCGTCTATCATTACAAATCTAAAACTTTTACTGCTGTTCTCCTCTAATCCATAGGCAAAAGCGATAGAAGAAGCCAACACTGTATAGGCTAGTTTCTCTTTTTGTCCTCCTGATTTTCCTGAGGAGTCGCTATAGTACTCTTTTAGTGAGCCATCTCCTAAATACTTCTCATTTGCTCCAAAGCTAAACCAGTTTCTAACATCGGTTACTTTTTTTCGCCATTTTTTGTCTACATCTACAAAGTTTTGTCGTCCGTTAAATCGCTCGATGATTTTTTTGACCTGTAGAAACTTAGCCTCATCATAACTGTCATCTCCACCCACTGTTCCACTAAGAGCCTGTTTTAAATCCTCTTTGAACTCTCTAATATCACTGTCGATACTTTTTGCCATACTAAGTTCTATAAACGTTCCCACACTGTACTCAATGGATTTTAGAGAGTCGTTAATAAGCCTAATCTTTTTGGCAATCG
>JALTGP010000129.1 GCA_027076905.1 Campylobacteraceae bacterium
TGTCTCTCTCTTCCACCTTTTATTTCAGTAGGAACAGCGACTATTTTTAAATCAAATTTATCACTTGCTTTGTATCTTGGCTGTGTTGAGATAGAGTAAACCGTAACATTAAAATAGTTCAATGACAAACAATAGTCTTGAACCAAACTATCAATACCATTAGCATCTCCAACCAAAATTTTCATCTGATTTTCAACAACTTTATGAATGCTCTCTTTTACCTTTTGTGGTAGCGTTTTGATGGCGATTGAACCTGAAATAAAGACACTATTTTCTATCATCTGTTACTCCTTGTTTTAGTCATCGTTAGGACATAAACACTTTTTACTTTGGCTTGATTATAAAGCAAATCAGTCACTGCTCGAACCGTAGCACCTGACCGATAGACATCATCTATGAGCAGGATAATTTTATTTTCAATGTCTATTTGGGGGTTTAGTTTTAATGAGTCTCGAAGAAGTGCTTCTCTTTTTGCAGGGTTAGTTATAGATTTCAACTCTTCTGTATTCGTTTTTGAAATAGCATTTTTAAGTAAAGGCACAGAGGAACTTTTACTAAGCTCCTCAACTATTTTATAGACAGGTTGAAACGCTCGGTTAAGATTTGATGGAGGAACAGGAATAATAAAATCAACAGCTTTAATATTTTTTAGATTTTTGTTAATTAGCTCAATAATTTTAGGAATAGCAGTCTCATCAGAGTGATATTTCAATCTATTTACCAACTCTCCCATTTCACTTCTATCATTATCAAATTGAGGTTGACCATCAGGATTATCGCCTAAATAGACAGAACTTATGGTATGTAAGTCTATCGCATATCCTGCTTTCCAATTCCCATCAATTTTTATCACTGTTTATGACCTTTTTCGATACTCTTTTTATTATTATATAGTTTTAGTCTAAATCTTTTGTTAGTTCAGAGTCTAGGACGAGATAGAAACTAGAAAAAAATAGCTTCGCTCTTCTTTTTGAGCATTAAAAACCCTATTTTACTCAAAGTTGAAAAGGGGTTTAACTATGTTATTTCAAGAATCAATGATGCTATTCAAGCCTTTTTTACCTCTATTCTAAGAGGAGCAACAGCCTTTAAATCGGTAGCCATTTTATTAGTAGTAGCACTTATTGCACTCTTTGTTATCTCGGTTAAATTGGTCATGCCAACCGTAGATCAAGAGCTAAT
>JALTGP010000130.1 GCA_027076905.1 Campylobacteraceae bacterium
ATTTGGAAAAATTGGTATGCCGTTGCGTGTAAGCCTTTTGGGTTCTATGACAGGCTCTGGAGTAGATGAGATTATGATGATAATTGGGGTTGAGGAGACGATTTCTCGGATAGAGAAAGCGATTGAAGTGATTTAACGACTAAATTAGTATTTGACCAATATTTTTGAAATTAATTTTGGGTAGGGTGCGATAGTAATCGCCCCCTACAGACTCTTATCAAGGGGCTATTTGAGTGAGAAAAGTATGAAGAGTATGGGGTAGCCTTACACCAAAATACGATAAGTAATAAACGACAATATCCACGCCACTACCGTAGTAAATACAAACAGATACGCTAAATACTTATATCCCCCTGCCTCTTTTGCAAATACCATAGACGCTGCTAGACACGGTAGATAAATCATAACAAATACAATAAATGCCATTGCCGAAGCAAAGCTTACGTTCTCTTTTAGGCGTGATGTTAACGATGCCGAGGTCTCATCTACCTCATCTCCTACAGCATATAAGACACCCAAGGTCGAAACCACAACCTCTTTCGCTGCTAATCCTGTCTCTAACGCTACTGTCATTTTCCAATCAAAGCCCAGTGGTTCAAATGCAGGTTGCGAAAATTTACCAAGTTGACCCAAATAACTGTTTTCCAACTCTTCTAACTGTTGCTCATTTTCTAGGCTCTTAGTCAACTCTTTATTTTCTCCTGCTTGTGCTATTTTAGTCTCATAACTCTTTGCAAGAAAATCATTTTTTGGATAAGCCGATGCAAACCAAATTAGAATTGATGCAGCTAAAATAAAAGTTCCTGCTTTTTTTAGATAACTCAATGCCTTATTATAAACAGTATGCCAAATAAGTGACAGTGAAGGCAGTCTATATTTTGGCATCTCCATAACAAAAGGTTCATCTTTGCCCTTAAAAACAAATACGCGTAGTGCTTTTGCCATCACAAGTCCAAGTAATGCCCCTGCAATATAGATAACAAAAAGCATATTTCCTGCATCTTCTGGAGCAAAGAAAATTCCAATAAAGAGTACATAAACAGGAAGCTTTGCACCACACGACATAAACCCTATAATAAAGAGTGTAATCAAACGGTCTTTTTCACTTTTAAGCGTTCGTGTTGACATATAAGCAGGAACGGAACAACCAAACCCTGTAACCAACGGAATAAAGCTTTTACCATGCAATCCAAATTTATGGAAAAATCCATCCAGTAAAAAAGCAACTCTACTCATGTACCCTGTGGTTTCTAAAAGAGCCAACCCGATATACAAAATAATAATATTGGGTAAAAAGAGCAATACAGCCCCTACCCCTGCGATGATTCCATCAACCACCAAACTTCTAAACTCATCATTAGGAATAATCGAACCAACAGCATCGCCAAAGTGACCAATTCCTGCATCAATATACTCCATAGGAATGGCACCAAGCTCAAACGTTAACTGAAAAAGTCCCCACATCAAAAAAAGAAAAATAGGAATACCTATAATCTTATTAATTAACACAGCATCTATCTTTTGAGTACGGTTTTTTTGATTCGCTTTTTTCCCTTCACATTTAACCGTCTCCATACGAATACCACGAGCAATAGCAATGTATTCATTGGCTTTAATCTCATTGACATTTTTTGTGTCATGATGGGTATAAATATGCTTAAGAGAAGCAACAATACGTGGTTGAAGCTCTATCATAATGGGCTGTTCATGCAACTCTTTGTATAAATCTTTATCTTCAAATAAAATTCTAATGGCAATTTCACGAGAGGTTAAATCTCGAAGAGTAAACCCTTTCTGTTCCATAAAAGAGCTTAAAGATAATATCTCCTCTTCCAAAGGATTTGAATAAACAATATTAGAATTAATGCGTTGCTCTGAATCGGCTACTTCATGTACCCTTTCAAGTAACTCTTCGATTCCCTCTTTGGAATTTGCAGATACCAAAACCGTTGGCACACCTGTAATCGCTTCTATTTGAGCCACATCTATCTCTAAGCCCTCTTTTTGAGCTTCATCTGCCATGTTCAATGCCAAAACCATTTTTTTATTCAACTTTAAAAGCTCTAATGTCAAAAGTAAATTTCGTTGCAGATGAGTCGAATCCAAAACATTAATAATCACATCATACTCTTCATTAAGCAGATAATTATGGGCTACTTTCTCTTCTTGTGAAAACCCACGAATCGAATACGTTCCAGGTAAATCAACCATCTCTAACATATGACAATGGTGTTCAAAACAGACTTCTGTTTTCTCAACCGTTACTCCCGAGAAGTTCCCAACTTTTAAAGCGTTAGAACCACTCATGGCATTAATAAGCATGGATTTTCCTACATTGGGTTGCCCTGCTAAAACTACTTTAATTGCACCATCCATTATAATTTCTCCACTTCTATTTTACCTGCTTCCTCTGCTCTTAAACCAATAAGCGTATCGTCTACCATAATCTCCATAGTCTGCTTACCTAAAGAACACGCTTCTATACTAAACTCTGAACCTCTTGCTAAACCAAAAGAGAAGAGTCGCCCCTTTAACTCTTCATCGGTGTCAATTTTTAGAATAGTACCTCTATCGCCTTTTTTTAACTCTGAAAGTTTCATGTATTCCCTTTTTTAATACTGCTCATTACGTTTTGTTACTATAGCTCTTCTATGCATTCCCACGCAGGAGCATGGGAACGAGAAAATACTTAATTGCATAATCATAACCACTAAAAGTTATAATTAGCAAAAACTCTTAGATGTTTTGCATCATCTTCGCCTACATTGTGACCTTTTAAGTTTGAGGCAATGGCATGAATTTCAAAAGCATCGTTCATCTCATAACTCAAAACCAAATCCGTCTGCGTTGCCTCTTTTTTAGCTTCATTGGTTAATGTAACATGCCCTAAGCCAACCGTTAAGCCATCAATCCCCACTTTAGAAGCGTCATATTCTGCTCCATACCATAACGCTGTTCCATCTTTTCCTGCATTGTCTAAAATAAGGTATTCAGAGTTTGAATAAAATGGGCCACCACCAAAACCAGACGTTGCACCATTATCTTTTGCTTTTGAATAAGCTGTAGCAAGGGTTACTCCTATCTTATTTGCTGTAGCACTTAACGTTCCACTATATACATGTGCATCTGCATCATTCAAATAGCTCTCTTTGGCATACTGTAACCCCACTCCATAGGTCATTGCTCCAAGCTCTTTTTCATAATTGGCTTCCAAGTACGCAATGCTATCTATCTCGGCATCGTTTAAGTTGTAGTACCAAGCCCCAAGTGCTAAATCATTAATTCCCTCATAATTCACACCTACCACTTGCATACCCTTAGAACCATTTACTTTAGTAAACCTATCAACCACCTCTGCATCAACCCCTGCCATTCGTTGAATTTGCCCTAAAAAAATAGTGGTATCGTCAATATCTCTGTTTTCAAAAATAGCAGACTCAAAGGTGTTTGGAATCATTCCAATATCATCAATCTGTGCAAACGGAGTATCTATCTCTTGGCGACCAATTTTTAGCATACTCTTTCCAAAATCGAACTGCATATAGGCTTCACCTAAAATAGTATACGATTTATGACTCTCTCCTCTTAATGGAACTAATCCTTTATTGTCATCATTAAAAAGTGCATTAGAAGAGTACAAACTTGCCCCAAGAGTTACTCCATAAAAAGCACCTGTTTCAATATGGAGTTTTCCCCCAAGAGCATCATCTTTATAGACTTTATCATTTTTTACATCATGATTCTGATATGTCCCTCGAAGATATCCATCTACTTTTGTCTGCTCTAAAGCACTACTTAGGCTCTCTGTTTCTACACTTAATATACTAAATAGCATTAAAGTTACTTTTTTCACTATATAACTCCCTTAAGAATACAAATTAAATAACTACCAAATTTCAAAGGCAACTAAACAAATATCTTTAACTCTAGTTTTC
>JALTGP010000131.1 GCA_027076905.1 Campylobacteraceae bacterium
TCTGGACTAAACAGTGGAGTAGATGATTATCTGCCTAAACCATTCTCTTTTGAGGAGCTTGTAGCAAGGGTTGAAGCATTGCATCGTCGAGATATATCTAAAGGGGTAAATCAGATATTAGTAGGTGATTTGTCTATAGACATGGATAGTAAAATGATTATGCGTCAAGGCAAAGTGGTCAAACTTTCAGCCAAAGAGTATGAGCTTCTACTGTTTTTACTCAAATATAAAAATAGCTTGGTCTCCAATGCCATGATAGAGGAGCAACTTTGGAGCTATCAAGAGTATATCAATAGTAATGTGATACAAGTTACTATATATAATCTGCGTAAAAAACTTGGCAAGGAGCTGATTAAAAGTAGTAGAGGGTTGGGATATAAAATTGAAGCTTAAAAACAGAGTTTTATTGTGGTTTGGTGGGGTAACTTTTCTGCTACTAACACTCTTTAGTTTTGCATTTTATTATTTTTTAAATCAAAGTATTAACACCACACTACAGACAAAATCTCAAAAAATAGCTCAATATGTACGACTCAAACTTTTGCCCAAACACCAATCAATACTTTCAGATACAACACTTTTGGGTTATCAGGTTGCAGTCTATGATACTCACCATACACTTGTCTCTAAAACAGCCAATTATCATTTTGAAAAAAGTCGTGAGTATCTAAATAAAAAAGAGTCATTTTTTATATTTGATGAAGACAGTGATAATGATTTTGTAAATTTCTTGTATCTTGATAGAGGAAAAAAATATGTGGTACTTGTATATGAAGAACAGATTGACAATAAAATAGATGGTTTTGAAGATACACTCTTGGTTTTAGTGCCTATGTTATTACTATTGTTGCTTGTTTTAGCTTCAAAAATGGCAGATAAAATTTTACTTCCCATACAACACCTAACAGAGGCAACCCAAAATATTAGTCTGAACGATATGAATAAAACCATTACACTTCCTAAAGAAGACGATGAGATAAAGGCACTCGTACACTCTTTTAACACCATGACACAAAGGCTAAGTGATGGAGTAGAGAGACTAGACAGGTTTAATAGTGATGTCTCTCATGAACTAAAAACACCACTAACCATCATACAAGGAGAGATAGAGATAACTTTGCGTAAATCAAGAGAGCCACAAGTATATACACAGACGCTACAAACAATACAAAAGC
>JALTGP010000132.1 GCA_027076905.1 Campylobacteraceae bacterium
ATTATTATGACAATTATGGTATTCAAAAAGCTATTTTAGTTAGTGAGTATGTGACTGTTATGAAAAACTGGATTATGGACGCACGAGCAGGATGTAATGATCAAGTTAAATGGATAATGCAAGATACCCCAGAGATAATGAAGCACTGTATGATTTTTCCTCCAAAACGACCACTCTATCCAGTTATCAAAACCTATGAGAGAAAATCGTGTAAGCTAAAGGTGAGTGCAGGATATAAAAAGCTTTTTGGACTTTTTAAGCAGTATTATGTGAGTAATATGGAGGTGATTAATGATGATTCATTGCAAGAGGAGTTAGATGTTATAGAGAAGCTTATTGCTCAAAAAACAGAAAATTTCAATAAAAAATCAATTGATGATTGGCAGTTACAACGTTGAATTTTCTAATTCTATTAGCCATAGGGACAAGTGGATTTGTTGGTGCAATATTACGTTTTATCCTATCAGGATGGGTACAAAGACATACAACGCTTCTTTTCCCCTTTGGTACTCTGTTTGTTAATGTTTTAGGAAGCTTTTTAATAGGCTTTCTATTTTTATATTTTCAAGAGATTAATCTTTCTCCCCACCAAAAAGCATTGGCGATTACAGGACTACTTGGAGCGTTGACGACCTTCTCCACCTTTTCACTAGAGACGATTTTGCTTCTACAAGAAAATATGTGGGGGAAAGCACTATTGAACATAGGGTTAAATATTACTCTTGCTCTCTTTGCTACATATTTGGGGATGATACTCTTTCGTAAAATTTATGGAGGGTAGCCCTATTTTATTAAAAAAAGGAAAAACGATGAAACTGAAAAAAGCAATCAATATAAAAGCAGATTATCCTTCAAGAGAGAATATCAAGCCAATCCTAGCAGGATTGGGCATGGCTTTGACACTCTCTGCGTGTACTCAACCCGTAGGTCAAGAGCCGATTATCAAAGATGAGAGAAAAAATATAGGGGAGTCACCAAATGTGGCAGGTGGAATGCTTGTACATATTCCCCCTCCTCCAAAAGAGCAAAACAGTTCTAATCTTTATAAGTTTAAAAAATCTAAAGAGAATATAGTCCCGCCAAGAGTGACTGCAGGAGTTCCTGTGCCTAAAAATAAACAATGACACTTTTTATATTTGAAATTAAAAACATTCCCTTAACTCCTTATATATAAATACACCTAAATATATTTTAGCTATAATCACAAAATTATAACATATACAATAAAAGGTAACATTAATGGCAATTTCAACAATCAATTCAACAGAAGAGTTTAAAACATTAGTAGCAGAGGTAACAGGACAAGATGGGTATAGAGAGCCTATCGCATTTGGTATCGCACGAGTGGATAGAGGTCAAAAAAATGTAGATAAAGTACTTCAAGCTAACTATTCACTTATCAATTGGGGTGAGAATTTTGGTTCGGCTGCTGTTTTTATTAAAGCACTTCAAGAGTCAAACTGTGAGGTTGATTTTTCAGGTTCTGAGTTTGTCGCAACTGTTAATTTTAACTTTATTGCTAATGCAATGTCTGCTTTTGCTCCATATTTAGGAGAAGCGACAGGTGATGCACATAAAAATGTACAGGTTATTAAAGCTCTCTCAACCATGGAGGATATTGCAAAACATTTCAGAATTACATTCCTTTTTGCAGATGAGGCTTCAGAAAGTGTAGAGGCTGTTTATCTTAAACTTTACGCTTTATCACAAGGGAAAGCTCCTCTTAGAAGTTTAAATCTTGATGGTGCATTTGGTATCTTAAGTAATGTGGCGTGGGTAGGAAATACTCCTTATGAGTTAGAGTACTTAAGAGATAATGAGATAGAGATGAAACTAAATGGTACTTTTCCAAATATCGACAGTGTAGATAAGTTCCCAAGATATCTACAGCATATTATCCCTGCGGATAACACAAGAATCTTAGAGGCTTCAAAAGTAAGAATGGGGGCTCAACTAGCAGGTGGAACTATTGTTATGCCAGGTGCTTCATACATCAACTTCAATGCAGGAACATTGGGTTCTGTTATGGTAGAAGGAAGAATCTCTAGTTCGGCAATTGTTGGAGCAGGTTCAGATATTGGTGGGGGTGCTAGTATCTTAGGTGTTCTAAGTGGAACAGATGGAAACCCTATTTCTATTGGTGAAAATACACTACTTGGTGCAAACTCAACTTGTGGTATTCCTCTTGGTGATGCTTGTATTTTAGATGGTGGTGTGGCTATCTTCGCAGGAACAAAAGTTAAAATATCAGTTGATGAGTTGGCAAAAATAAATGAAGCGAATCCTGAGAGTATGTTAGAAAATAGCGAAGTGTTTAGAGCAGATGAACTTCAAGGGTTAAATGGACTTCACTTTAGACAAAACTCTGTAACAGGTGCAATTGTAGTTAACAGAAGTGTTAGAGAAGTAAAACTTAATACAGAGTTGCACTAATGGAAGAGTTAGATATCATTAAACGTGTCTTCCTCTTGGCAATTGCCAAGAGAGAAGATGGGGAGAACCTGAAAACAACGACTGAAATTTTGGTTGATACTGGTATGTTTGAAGGTGGTATGAAAGAGGCAAAGCAGGTTTTATTAGAGCTTAAAGCCTCTGGTCATGTGGTAGAAGAGAATCTATCAATGATTGGGGTGATGGAAGCAGACAAAGCAGAGAGAGAGTTTAAGCAGTAGGGGCGATTTCTATCGCACCAAATTTAAAATAATAAGAGAGAATAGAATATGCGTGTAGATAAATGGTTAGCATCCGTAAATGTAATTAAACGACGTACCATAGCCTCTGATATGGTTAAGAGTGGGGTGGTTTTCATCAATGATATGAAAGCAAAAGCGAGTAAAAATGTGGCGATTGGTGATAAGATAACCATTGAGTATCTAAAAGGGGCTAAAAATTATGAGGTTTTGCAAATCCCTACCACTAAAACAATCCCTAAAAGCCAAAAAGATGAGTATGTAAAGGAGCTATCGTGAGTACCAAAGAGTCGTTTGAAAAACTATTTAAAAATGAATTAACTTTTGATGAGGGTAGGGCTTTATTACTAGATGTTTATAATAGAGGAGAGAGCTACGAAGATATAGCAACAGTTGCTAAAATCATGCGAGAACATTCGGTGAAGCTTCCTATCTCTAAAATATTACAAGAAGAGGCAATTGATGTGGTAGGTACAGGTGGTGACAAGAGTGGAAGTTTTAATATCTCTACAACGGTATCACTTCTATTGGCTTCTTTAGGCTCTACTGTAGCAAAGCATGGTAATAGAAGCATCACTTCAAATTCAGGTTCAGCAGATGTTTTAGAAGTTCTAGGAATAAATTTAAATCTAACTCCAGTTCAACAGATAAAAATGTTAGAAGAGACGGGTTTTTGTTTTATCTTTGCTATGAACCATCACCCTGCTATGAAGCATATTATGCCTATTCGTAAATCTATTGAGCATAGAACTATCTTTAATATTTTAGGTCCACTTACCAATCCTGCTGGAGCAAAAAAGTATCTTCTAGGTGTATTTTCACCTGATTATATAGAGCGAATGGCAAAGGCTTTAAAAGAGCTTGATGCCTCACGTGCTTTTGTGGTTAGTAGTGATGATGGAATGGATGAGATATCTTTAGCAACGACCACACAATTTGCCTATGTTGAGGGGGGTATTGTCTCACAAGGGGTTATCGACCCACAGGAGTTTGGATTTAAATTAGCACCTAAAGAGGCGATACTTGGTGGAAGTGCTTCTGATAATGCTCTAATTACACGAGATGTATTTAGTGGAGAGGCGACCGATGCACAGAGAGATGTGATTGTGTTAAATGCAGGTTTTGCTCTTTTTGTTGATGGTAAAGCCAGAGATATGAAAGAGGCGTTTGAGATGGCAAGGGATGGGTTGGCTAGTGGTAAGGCTAGAAAACACTTAGA
>JALTGP010000133.1 GCA_027076905.1 Campylobacteraceae bacterium
AAATTTAACCCATGCTACACTGTTTTTTTGTGCAATAATTCTAGCTTTATTAGGAGCTAAATTATCTGCCATACTAAGTTGTGAGGAGAGGAGAACTCCTAGTAAAATTAAATGTTTTTTCATAATTATCCTTTTATTTTTTTAATAAATTAAAACATAAAATATTATATCATGTTTTTATTAAAACTACTTATATTTAAATCAATTAAAAAAGTTCTCTTCTTCATCTATTGCAAAATCTACATAGACCATTACTAAGACATCAAGATAGGCTTTTGGGAGTATAGTAAATTTGAGCTGATGGTTACGAATGGCACTAAATCAAGCAAAATCAAATCCCACAAAATAGGGCTTTATATCATATGAATAATTTTCTTATAATATTTTTTTGATATTGGATTGTTATCAAAAGCCCATAATTTGGGTATTTTAAAGAAAAATATGCTTGATTTAGTGCCATTCACCACTGGAGTGTAAAGTTTTGGGTGGAGGAGTTTAATCGGCATCTCTATAAAACTATCTTCTTAGGAAGAATCCCACTATCTCTAAATATATTCAAAATAGAAACAGGTATCATATCCTCTCTTTGAGTTAAATTTAATATCATAGAAGAGTTACTCAAAACTGTCAAAAATTCGCTCTGAAACATCTCTGCAAAAAGTGATTTGGGAAAAGGGTCATCTGCTTTAAAATACTTATCTAAAATCTCCGAAGGTGTTCCAAACTCACCAAAAGAGAGATGTTTTTCCAAATATTTTAAAAGATTAATATATGGCTCTGGTAAAACTCTATTTTGAAAGCTATTTGAATCTCTAAACTTTTTGGCAAGAGCAAAATTTTGTGTAATATCTTTATAGAGTATAACCTCTTGTTGCATAAAAAGAGTACATCTACCCTCTGAATCCAAAGCAATTATAGGGAAAATATCTTGTATTGTGGGTAGATATACATTAGGATAGAGCTTTAGATTGAGATAGTTCTCAACCATTTTATAATAGGAGTTATACTCTTCTAAATTTTCAAAATCAATATTTTCAAGAGCCTCACAATAGACAGCCTCTTTTTTAGGATTAACCGTATCATTAGCAACATCAATAAATAGATTGCCTAATTGTATAGCATTTTGAGTATAGCTACCATCCAAAATCAAAAACAGATGTTTAAAAAGTACCCCTTTGTCTAACAATTTCTTAATAAGACTACTCTCTTTTATCTTCTCAAATACTCCATCACGAATAATAGAACAGTGTCCCACAGGATAGTGAGCAATATCAATTTTACCATATATAGCACTCCTGGAACCATTATCAGAGCTATTTAACTCCAAATACTCTCTATCAAACTCTTTTCGAGATAAAATTATCAAATCCATTAACTCATCAATAATAGGTACAATATATTTTTGAGTAAGCTCTTTTTGTCGTATAGAGATAATAGCATCTATGCTATAGGCTCTCTCTTTGCTATTTTCTATAAAATTCATCTTAATCTCTCTTTTTCTTGGGGTAGCATTATATCAACATCCTTTGATTTTTAAAACTATTTAAAAACCATAAAATTTTATCAAAAAGCTGTTCATTAGATATATTAATGGTTAATTGCATAAAAACTCCTATACATTTTATTTTTAGTATATCAGAAATAGATTCATAAAGACAAAAAGACAAAGATGTCCTTTGTCCCTTTATCTCACTTCTTGGTCTTACTCTTGTGTTAAAATCGGTCGCTTATCAGATGCTAAAACTTCAAAAGTAGGCTCTTTTAAAGTCTCTTCTTCATCTATTGCAAAATCCACATAGACCATTACTAACTCATCTAAGACATCAAGATACTCTTTTGAGTTTATAGAAGCAAACTTTGAATCTCTTGATACATATACCTCTCCTACCATAGCATCAAAAACCTCTTCTGTTGAGAGATTATCAATCTTGGTATTTGGAGATAAAAGTAGGTATTGACCATCTTTTAAATCTCCACCTGTTACAGTTAACTCTACAAGGTTATTATCCATGTCTAATGTAAAAGCTTCACCCTCATAACTCTCTTTATTATTATAGGTTAACCATGTGCTTTCATCATTCATATCACAAGACTCTGAACGGTTACAATATCCACTAAATACCACCTCACCATTGGCATTAAACTCATTTTTTTCTCGATACTCTTCACCACCCATAAAAAGACCAACAAAGCTTAAGTATCCACCTTTATCAGAAATCTCTCCTATAGAATTCATCACACCCATCTCTTGGTCATCTTGAAAATCTTTACTGTTGGAGTTGATTTTGAAATAATCATTTAGATTTGAGATTTTAAAGTGAAACTCACCTCTCATATGCTCTATGGTTGGCGTGTCATTCTCTAAAGAGATAATATCATTGGATACTGGAACAGAAGCAGAACTAGAAGTTGAAGCAATTCCTGTAGAGGCAGATGCTGTAGTCACACTACTATCATAATCATCATCTATCTCCATTTGTGTCTCACCGTTGGATTTTTTTAGGTAACGTATTGAGGTATTTGAGCTAGAATCATCTGAACCATAGTTACGAATAGACCAGACTCTATTCTCATCTTTTGACCATTTAATCGTTTGGATTGATGTGGAGTTTTCACTGTATGCATTATCAAATGAAGACATATCCATTTTTAGTACATATTGATAATCAGCACTGCTCTTGTGTTGTGTAAAAGAGACCTTGCCTAGTGTAAAGGTTTTCTCGGTTTCTGTTGCACCTTTGCTATTGGCATAATCCTCAGAAAATTCCTCTCTTGTAATATTTACTATATCTTTTTTCATATTCTCATCCAAAACAAAAGAGAGTTTGTTTGCTTCAATATTACAGGTCTCTTCTAAAGGTGTATCGTTACACTCTTTTTGGATTTTAGGCATAATTTTATCAGCTAAAAGCAGGTTTATTTTTAAATCTATCTGTCTCATTTCTGCATCTTCAATATCATTTTTAAGTTGATAGTAGCCTTGGCTTTTATTCTCTTCTCTCTCTATTGGTACATCTATGGGAATAGGAACTTCATCTTTTTGTAAACGCTCTGTTTTATTCGATTTGTCTGTTTTTAATGCTTTTGGCATCTCCATATCTATTTTAGTTGGTACAGAGATTTTATTTGTCTCACTCTTACTCTTATTATCCGTACTTCCACACCCAATTAAAAGTATTGCTAATCCTATTGATATTAATGTTGTTCTTGTTTTCATTTGAAATCCTTTAAATTAATTTGGTTTAACTGTCACAATGATAATGTAAAAAAATCTAGAAAAAATCGGATTTATCAAATTTTATAAAAAAAGTTGTTTTATGTTTATAACTGTTAACCCAAATTTTCCCTTTTAGCTCTTTTTCGATAATCATCTGTGACAGATAGAGTCCAATCCCATCACCACTCTCTTTTGTGCTAAAATAGGGGTTAAATATTTTACTAAGATGCTTCTCTTTTATACCCATTCCATTATCTTCAATCATAATTATCGGCTCATCAACAATAATAGTAATGGTAGGACTTTTGCTATGAGAGAGCATAAGTGAATCTTTTGCATTGTTGATAATATTTAAAATCACCTGCTCTAGCTCATTTTGATGACCATAAAGGTTGAAATCCTGTTTGACCTCTACCCTGAACTCTATACCTGCACTCTCCAAGGTAGAACGAACTATGGTATGGCTATTTTTAATCGCTTGATAGATACAAAACTCCTCTTTGACTTTGGAGGGGTTGTAAAAATTTCTAAAATCCTCAATGGTGTGAGACATATATTGAACTTGCTCATTTAGCTTCTTAATAGTCTCTATGTTTTTCGTTTGCCCTTTGGAGCTTTTTTTAATGTTCATTAGGCCAAAAGAGATAACATTGAGTGGTTGTCTCCACTGATGAACAATCCCACTGACCATCTCACCCATACTAGCAAGACGCGACTGCTGTAGCATTAGTGTTTTCTGTTGCTCTCTCTCCTGCTCTAAAAGTTTAAACTTATAGGCGATGGCGATAGAGAGTATAATCGACTCCAACGCTATGGCGATATGTAAAAATGGAAAAGTTATACCGATGAGTTTTAAAACTCCAAAATATTCAGAGATAACTACTATTAAAACGGTTGACCAACCTACCAAGATAAGGTAAAAAGGTAAATCTCTCTTTTTCACATAACGAGCCGATTCACTAAGTACCAAAAGAATAGGGATAAAGATAGGTATAAATTTAATAAAAAAAGCATGAGAGAAAAATAGAACAACAAATATATCAATCAGTGCCAGATATAAAACAGCTCTAATCAATCTATCCAGCTCTACCACTTGATAGCTTCTAAAAAATACTTGTAAAAATAGTAGAGAGAAGATAAGCATAGAGAGTTGAGATATGTCAAAAAACATTAGACTCTTAAATCCAAAAATAGTGTCAAAGGGAGAGATGAAAATAGCATCTAAATTAACCAAAAAGAGTAGGGAGGAGGTTTGAGCCAATGAGTAGTAGAGGTATTGTCTATTTTTCAGATAGACATAGAGAGAGAAGTTGTAGATGGTTGAGGTGATGATGGCACCAAAACTTATGCTCACTGCCATAAAAGGGATATTGCCAAAATGGTGAACCGTATCCGTAGGAATAAAAAGATTCTCCTCATAGAAAAATAGTAGCATTACTAAAAAATAGCCTCCTATAAGGAGTAATTTAAATGTTAATATTCTATTCATAGAGATTAATTCTATAGCCTGTTTTAGAGACATTTTCGATGCTATTTTTTCCAATGAGTTTTCTGATATCATAAACAAGAGAGCGAAGTGCTGAGTCGCTCATAACTTTATCATACCATATATAGTTCTCTATCTCCATGTAGGTTACAGCTCGGTTTCTGTTTTTGATAAGAAGGTCAAGAAATTGTAGTTGAGAGGAGGTCAACGAGACCAACTTCCCCTCAAAAGTAAGCGTATGGTTAAAAGTATCATACCTATATTTTTTGGTCAACCTTACCACGCTTGAACTTTTTAGCTCTATCTTGTCAAAACAGCTCTGTAGAGCCTCTTCTAGCTTCTCCTCTTCAATAGGTTTAACAAGATATTTGATGAGATTTAGCTCTGTAGCCTCTAAAAGATACTCTACAGATGTATAAGCCGTGGTGATAATAAGAGGTGTAGTCTCATCCTCTTTACGCACCAAAGAGGCAAATTTTAATCCATTCATTTTTGGCATCTCAATATCGGTGATAATAATATCAGGCTTTTTTTTATGGTAGAGCATCAACGCCTCCTCACCATTTGTTGCTTCATAGATATCTGTAAAAATCTCATCAAGATAGGTAACCACCATCTCTCGAATCACGGCTTCATCTTCAACATAGAGTAGTGAATATTTCGGTTTATCAAGCACCTTTTTCTCCTTTAAAGAATAATACTGTACTATTTTAATCTTTAAGTATAGGAGAATAAATATTATGAAACATGTTATTTTATCATCAACACTACTCTTTTTAATCTTAGGGTGTGGTGTCATGAACAACCCCAAGGAGGAGGGAGAGCAGATTCATGTTCCTCAAAATATTACTATTAAACTTCCCAATATTTTAATCTCTGATAACAATAAAACGCATATAGAGAAGAGAAAAGCCACTAAGCGTTGGTATAATTGATTGAGTTGCCTTGCAAAATGTCTAATATTAATCCTCTACTCTCTCCATCATCATAATCCCAAATGAGACCAATGTTCCTAACACCATCTGTATAGCAAAATCTACTTTTACCTCAATCACAGCACCTATCACATAGGGTTGTAAGATAAGCACGGTTAAAAATCCACCAATAAGTGCAAAAATAACTGTTCTTTCTGTTCCTCTGTTTGTAAAAATAGCTGCTCCATAAACGCCTAAAAGTGAAGCGTAAGCAAATGCCATTACACCTAAAGCGAAGCTAAGAAGAGGTAGCTCTGTGAACTGTTGCCAATAGAAGCTTATCATTGCCATTCCACAAAGTAAAATAGCAAAAGTGATGACCATCATACGACTCACTTTAAGAAAATGAGCTTCATCTCTCCCCTCTTTTGCCAACCAAGGTCGGTAGATATCCTCAACAGCTACCGAAGCCATCGCAGATAGAACTGAATTTGTCGAAGAGAGAGCCGCGGCAATTGCTCCAACAGTCACCAATCCTCGCAATCCCTCTGGCATCTCATTTAAGATATAGAGCATAAATATGGTTACTTTTTGACCATTAAACTGCTGGTCTACACAGACAGCTTTGAATCCTGAAAGCTCTGGGTGCATATAGAAGATATAGAGCAGAAGCCCTATAAGCATAAAAAGTAGTGCTACAGGAATAGTAAAGATAATAGAGTAGATGAGTGATTTTGCTCCCTCATCTTTGTCTTTACACGTTAAAACTCTCTGTGTCATATCTTGGTCAAGTCCATAGGCTGCAATATTGAGAAGAAACCACCCTGTTAAAAGTGTCCAAACAGTAAAACCTCCACTAAAAGAGAAATCTACTACTTTTAACTTATCGTTCTCATTCAGTGTTGAGATGAGTGTTGAGAAGTCTATTGACATACTATAATAAAGGTAGATAAGCACGGCTAACCCTGCTCCAACATAGGTAACAGCTTGAATAATATCTGAAAATATTACCGATTTTACCCCACCAAAATAGGTATAACCCAATGCCCCTATCATTAAAATAGCGATAGAGATAGCGATATGCGTAGATGCGATATCGGAAAAGAGTATCATAGAGATTGCCAACGCTCCAATATAGAGTCTAGCTCCACTAGCAAAGAGACGACCAACTAAGAACATAATCCCTGCATACTGCTTTGAGTTTCCACCATAACGATGGTTCAGATACTCATAAACGGTGATGGCATTAATGGCATAAAACCTTGGGATAAGTACTTTTGCCACAAATATAACAGCCAAAAAAGCAGAGGCATAGAAGCCTAAAAATGTTAAATCTTTTCCAAATGAGTACTCAGGACCTCCTAAAAAAGTGGCAGCAGATTGCGAAGTAGCAAGAACAGAGATGGCTACAGCAAACATCGGTATGGCATTACCACCTGTAAAATAATCGCGTGAAGTTTTAATCTTGTTTTGGCTTAATACTACTGTTGTCAAAATAAGTACTAGAAAATATGAAGAAAACACCATCCAGTCCAAGGTAGAAAAATTTGATTGCATGGATAACCTTTTAATTTTATTGATTGATATTATATCAAAAATAATGACTAATATTTTATACTTTTTCTATAATATAAATAAACTAATAGATTAATAAACTAAATTTATTATTTAAAAAAATATTAAGTTAAGTATAACTCTAATAAGTGTATTATTTTAGTTAATTTTAAATATTTAATATAAAAATAAATTTTATATATACAAGGATTATAAGTCATGTTTAATAAATTATCATTAATAACCATACTCCTAAGTAGCTCAATTTATGCCAAAGATTCATTCTCATCAGAGAGATTTTTAGGAATTGAAGCAGGATATGGTACAATAAAAGCAACCTCTGTAATTGAAGATAGTACAGAACAACAAGGTGTAGAGTTTGGATTTAGACTTGGAGCTCAAAATGAAGAGTGGAGAACCACTATTTCAACACACTATTTTAATAAGAAACATCAATCTTATCTAAAAACTATGTTACAGTTTGATAGGTTTGTATGGGCCAGTAACTATGAGACGGATAATATTATTTTTAGACCCTATATTGGTGCACATGTTGGCTGGGTAAACTATAAAAATGAGCTTAACCAAGCTACCAATGGCTTTATATATGGTGGTCAAGCAGGTATTACATTAAATGTTCTTCGAGAAGTTGATTTTGACTTTGGATATAGATACTCACTCTCTGATGTTAGTCGTGTAAGCGATATCGGTGGCTTTGTATTTGGCGTTAACTATTTGTATTAGGAGGTGTCAAAAATGAAAAAATATTTTATAAAAATTAGCCTAATACTTGTAGCATTTATTTTAACCTCTTGTGGTGGTGGTTCAGCAACATCATCATCTCCAGATGGAAGTAAAAGTGAGCTTGAAATAGAGACCAAACAGAGTATATTTGACAAAGATAAAAATCTTCTAAATATTGATTTTTTAGTTAAAAATAATTATAATCAGAAAATTGATGTTAGTTTAAAAAACTTATCTGTAGATGTTAAACCATGTAATGTAAGACGGGTCTCAATGACACCCAAAAATATTAATTTTTCTGAAAATTTCAAAAAGCAGTATGTTACAGCCTTAGTGGAGTTTATAGGAGAATGTAATCCTAATTCTTATAAAATTAGCAGTTCAAAAACTTTAAGACTAAATGATAAGAGTAATACAATTGCATATAAATCTAATGATATCAGCATACATCCAAGTATTCTTATTTCAGAAGATAATACATCCACTGAAAAAATTAAATCTTATAAGTTCTTCAATATTCCTCTTCCTCTCACTATCAAAGAGGCAGAACAAAGTTATAACTTCAAAGTTCAACTTGTTGATAATGATTCAAGAGGTGTATCAGGAGAGGAGGTAAGAATCTTAACCTATGATGTTAGATATGGAGAGATTGAAAATCTATCTGTAGATACTGATTCTAATGGATTTGCTAATTTTATGTTTACATCCATTAAAAATTTAGCTCCTATAAATAATAAAAACCTTACCCTAACCATTGTTCAAGGAAAAGGTCTATCAACAATCTCTACAGATATAAGTTTTAAATTTGAAGCCTCTAAAGTAACACCAAAAAACTATCAATTTCAAAATCCTAGCTCTATTGTTGTAAAACATGCCAATGAAAGTAAAGATATCTCTATTGATATAGTAAACAGTTTAGGAATTGGAGAGTCAGGTAAAACAGTACAGATTACAACCATACCAAGTAGCTTTGGCTCTATTAATAGTTCATCAACAACTACAAATAATGCTGGACGTGCCATATTTAAGTACACAGCACCAGAGAGTCTTGATGCAATTAATAATAAATCTACAACCGTAAAAATAAGTTTCAAGGATGGAGATACAGACCTTAGTGAAACAGTTAAGATTACTATTAGAAAGTCTTTAGAGATAGAGGGGGAGGAGGATATTGAAGCTTTTGAGATGTATCACTTTCAAAATCCTACCTCCATTACGGTAGTAAAAGGAGATGAGAGCAAAGAGATATCAATTGACTTAGTTGATAGTATGGGAGTCGGTGCAGCAGGACAAAGTGTACAAATTAGCAACATACCAACTAATTTTGGAACATTTAACACATCAACATCCTCTACAAATAAAGCAGGACGTGCAACTTTTATCTATACAGCACCAAAAGATATTAGTGCAATTGATGGAGAGTCAATAACAGTTAATCTTATATTTACAAATGAGGGGGGTCAAAAAACTAGTAAATCTGTTACTATTACTATTGCAGAATCAACCGATACTGTAGTAGGAGATACAACCCTTCCAACCATTGTTATCCCTAATGAGCTACGAGAAATTACTCTAAAAAGCAATTCAAAAAGCTTTGATATTCCTATTAAAGTCTACAAAGATATTGCACCTTACACATCAGGTTCTGTAAGTGTAGAGCTACCAGAAAAGGTACTAAATGGAACGGATGTAGGTTCATTTTCAGAATCTACTGTACTAGTCAATGAACAAGGAGTTGCACTCTTCCATTATACAGGTCCAGCTAATCTAAAATCACTTATTGATAGTGGTGATACAGGTAGTACCTTTAAATTTTATCATAATGAAAACTCTGCTGAAGAGAATCGACAAAGTTTACAAATCAATTATGCTATTGCTGATGATATCTATATCCCTATTGACTATGAATTGAGCTTAACCACAGAAAATAATGACTTTAGTATGGGAATTCCAGAACTACAAAAGACTTTTACTATTGTACTCAAAGACAAAAAAGACAATGTCATTAAAAATAATGATGTGAACTTTACAAAAATTCATGTACAGACAGAGAACTCACTTATTGCTCAAATATACGATACTATTAATAGAGATTCAGTCAATGAGTTGACACTCAAAAATGAGAATTCTGCCTCATTTATTATCAAGTCTAAAAAACTCTCAGGTATTGTTCCTCTGAAAGCTACCGTTGAGTTTTTAGATATCAATAAAGAAGAAAAAAAGCTTTCAACTATTATTAATGTTAGAGTAATGTCAGGTCCTCCATCTGCTATCTCTGTCTCTTATGTTAGTACAGGTCAAGACAAAGCTAGAGCTAAATATGAAGAAAATTTTGCCATATCTGTCACCGATGAGTATGGAAATAAAGTAAATACACGCCCCTATATATCTCTTGGGGCAATAGTTGGATATACAGTAGATGGAAAAGAGTCTTCAGGAGTAGAGACCAACGATACAAAAAGACTCTTTTATGGTCGAGATGATATTTCCAATAACAGTGCCAATGGGGTCATAGATGCACTAGGTGATGAACTAGTAAATACTACTAACTTTGAGGACAATACAGATGCTAGGTCTGATGTCTTCAAGTATGTCAATGCCGAAGGTGCAAATACCGATAAACTAGTTGTTTTTGGTGCAGGTAAAAATTATGAAGCGATGGGGAAATGGGATTTTGAAAAAATTGATAACAATACGCTCAAAATTCAAGATGACTACTTTGGAGAACATCGTTCTGACTTATATTATGCTGTTGGACACAACTACTACCAAGACCAATGTCAAGATGATGGACGTGAGTGGATAGGTAGCACCGATTCAGAAAGTTACCAACTAGATGAACAAGGTACAGTTTCTATCTCTTATAAATATGATTATCACTTAACAGGTAAAGATGCTTTAATTTGGGTAAACCTCAATGGATATCAAGCTGATACTAAAAAAGATACAAGAATTGGTGAGGTGGTAAAACACACACTAAGAGGAAAAGGACTTAGACAAATCCCAGATGGTGGATACAGTCTTGAAAAAGGGGCAAGTGGCTATGCAAAATTTAATATCTGGCATGAGAATGCACCAGAGCGTTATAGAAATGCTCACTTCTCCTATGCCATTTTGGCAGGAAGTACCTGTACAGCTACACTTGTTGACAGTAGTAATAATTATGATGCTAGAACTTGTGAAAATGGAGGAAGTAGTAATGGTGGGGTATATGTAACCTATTTTATTCAAGCCCCAATAGACAAAGGTTGTAACTTCAATATTACCCGTCTCTTAACCAGTGATGAGTTTAAACATATAAATGGAAAGAGGTAACTCTCTCCATTTAATCTCTACGCATGATAATTCGGTGACTCCTTAGTTATCGTAACATCATGCACATGACTCTCACTAAGCCCTGCACTTGTAATCTCTACAAACTCAGCCTTTTCCCAAAATGTCTTGATATCTTTTGAACCACAATAGCCCATAGAGGCACGAAGTCCACCTATCATTTGATGTACTACTG
>JALTGP010000134.1 GCA_027076905.1 Campylobacteraceae bacterium
GTTTGAATTCTCTTTTTAAAAGAGAGTAAATCTATCTCTAAAAACTCATAAGCATCTTTAAAAATTGTTCTATTTTCATAATTTTTTTTACTAAAAGGATAAAGACTATACTCTTTTATAAAAGTTTTAGATACCGTTGCTTTATCTAACCAATTTTTTTTTAAATTATATCTTCTATTTTCAAATGTTGTTTTTCCTTTTTCAATCCAAAAAAGCTTTGTAAACTCATCATAGTTGCTATTAGATACTTTATCAAAAATAAAATTTATTTTTTCCCTAAAAACATCAGCTTCACTCAACATATATATTCCCTTATCCTTATTATAAATTTTGAAAAATTATTTCCTATAATTTATAATAATTTTATGCAAAATTATAGTTATAAAATCTTTAAAGACCTCTTTATATAAAGGATTTAAAAAGATATATAGAAAAAAGAATAAATAAACATAAATTAGAATAGAAAATTCAGAATAAAATGTTATTCTTTTATAAATAGTAAATTATATTCTAATTTATTAAATTTTATTTTCAATAAGGAGTAAGCATGAATTCTAGAATAGTGTTTAATTCAATTTTACTTTCAAATTGTTTAACTACTCAAACAATAGAGCAACTAACCTCAATAATCATAACATAAATAGAAAGGCTACTTTATGAAACACAATAAACATACAATTCAAAATCTTATTATAAAATTTCTTTTGCTATTTTTATTCACAATACCAAGTGTATTACAAGCAGTAACAGATAAATCATCCGTCATTACCTCTCCAACTAATGGTTCACAATTTACATCAACAAGTGCAACCTTTAGATGGAAAAATACAGGAGCTTCTCGATATTATCTTTATATAGGAACATCTAAAGGAGGAAATAATTTATACAGCCAGTCACAAGGCACAAATACCTCTAAAACAGTTACTAACTTGCCGAGCAATGGAAGTAAAGTCTATGTTCGACTCTATACCTATGTTAATGGTTGGAAATATAACGATTATGTCTATACTTCTTATAATGGCTCATCTACTATTGCTAAATCCGTCATTACCTCTCCAACTAATGGTTCACAATTTACATCAACAAGTGCAACCTTTAGATGGAAAAATACAGGAGCTTCTCGATATTATCTTTATATAGGAACATCTAAAGGAGGAAATAATTTATACA
>JALTGP010000135.1 GCA_027076905.1 Campylobacteraceae bacterium
TTGGTTGTAAAATCATTACATACCAATGAAGAGATAAACATAAGTGATATAGAAAAGTATGCTTCTAAATTTGAAATAAAAACGCAAGATGAAGAGGATATAGATTTTGAGATTGTCCTTTTTGATAGTGAAGAGGATTATACTCTAAAACAGAATAATAAAAAGAGCTATACATGGTTTATGCTTGAACTGGATAACAATCTAACAAGTGGTAACTACTGGGTAGAACATACCAATTTTAAATTTACCAAGCATACGTTTACGAAGGAACAATCTGTAGATAATTTTTCACTCTTTGGGCGAAAGTTTTTCTCATTTACCTACGATAAATCAAAAGATAGCCAACGATATTTTCTAAAAGCCATCCCCAAACAGTCACATGTTGTTGCCAAAGC
The DNA here is from genome assembly GCA_027076905.1 of Campylobacteraceae bacterium. GTDB lineage: Bacteria > Campylobacterota > Campylobacteria > Campylobacterales > Sulfurovaceae > UBA1140. The sequence continues at coordinate 396 of JALTGP010000135.1, forward strand.
AATACTTTATACCCCTCAAAGTTTCTCAATATGGGCAGAGAGTTATGGTTTAAAACTACTGTTTTACTTTTTCCTCTTTGGACTCATCTTTATGACAGCCATTTATAATGGGGCTTTGTATCTCTATAATCGTGAAACATCATTTCTCTACTATATGCTCATGCAGATTTTTATGGTAGGTGTTTTGGTATATCAAACGGATATTATTCAAATTTACGTCATGGGCAATGTAGAAGATGAAGAGATAGCTATTTTCTTCTACTTTATTCTTGTGGAGATAGTGATTCTTTTTATATTGTACTTTATACGTGCATTTTTAGAAACCAAAAAATATCTGCCTTTTCATGATAAGATTTTATACTATATCACAATCTTTGCCTTTGTAGATTTATTCCTCTTTTTCTTTCCTATTATGTTGATATTCAAAATATACAGTTTTGTATTGTTGTATGTGGTAGTTGTGGCATGGTTTCGTTTTAGGCAAGGCTACAGACCTGCACTCTTTTTTCTTTTTGGTTGGTCAGCACTGATGGTTGGGGTTTTTCTATCTGATTTCTTTGAAGAACAGTACCAATACATACAACCTATCCTTATAGGCTCTACCATTGAGGCCTTTTTTCTTGCTATTGCTATCTCTTACAAGATGCGAGAGATAAAAGATGAAAAAGAGGAGCAAAAAGAGCTACTTGTCCATCAAAGTAAACTGGCTTCGATGGGCGAAATGCTAGGCAATATCGCCCATCAATGGCGACAACCTCTAACTCGTATGGGTTATATACTTATGAATATAGAAGCCAAAGACAAAGAAGAACGTCATGCCAAAAAATTGGAAGAGGCATCCCTGCAACTGGAGTTTATGTCGCAAACTATTGATGACTTTAGAGACTTTTATGAACCCAATAAGAAGAGAGAGCTTTTTTCTTTGGCAGAGGAAAGCCAAAAGGTCATAGAGTTTATCTCATTTGAAAATATCGAAATCGAACTGAAAACAGTAGAAGATACAATGATTTTAAATTATAAAAATGAGTATAAACAAGTGTTATTAAACCTGCTAACAAATGCTAAAGATATACTACTAGAACGGAAAATAGCCTTGCCAAAAATTATTATCAAAATTAACAGCACAACGGTTAGGATTAGTGACAATGCAGGAGGTATTAAAATTAAAAATATTGAGAAAATATTTGAGCCTTACTTTACAACTAAAGAAAAAGGAATGGGAATTGGGCTTTATATGTCTAAAATTATTATTGAAAAAAACATGGGAGGGAAAATGAATGTTCGGAATGGGGAAGATGGAGCTGTTTTTTCTTTGTTTTTTGTGAATTTTGTTGATTAACCCCTCTACTCAACCAATCAAAATGTTTAAAAAAATTATTTTAAACATGGTGTTTATTGCTGTGTATTGGATATACTGTCAAAAAAGATAATTAAGGATATTTAATGAAAATTTTTTTGTGGACAATCGCTATTTTCTCAACCATAAATTTAAATGCAAATAGTTTAGAAGAGGGTCAAAAGCTTTGTGATAGTGGAGATGCCAAGGGGTGTTATGGTCTTGGAAATATTTATCTCAAAGGAGAAGGAGTCGAAAAAAATTCTGTTAAGGCAGTAACATTTTTTGAAAAAGCTTGTAAGAGTGGATATGTTAAGGGGTGTTATAATATTGGAGTGATTTATTTAAATGGAGTAGGGGTAAAAAAAGACTCTGCTAAAGCTATAAACTCTTTTGAAAAATCTTGTACAGATGGATATTTTAAAGGGTGTTATAATCTTGGTATTATTTATGGTAGTGGAGTAGGTGTCAAACAAGATTCTGCTAAAGCTGTAAGTTTTCTGGAAAAATCTTGTAACAATAAAAACGCTAAAGGGTGTCTGGGTTTAGGAATTATGAATATTAGGGGAAAAGGAATCAAAAAAGATGCACCCAAAGCTCTATCTCTATTTGAAAAAGCTTGTGATGGGGGAGAGGCTATTGGATGTTATAACCTTGGAAGAATCTATCTCGAAGGAGAGGATGGAGTAGCAAAAAATTTACCTAGTGCCTATAAGTTTCTTGAAAAGTCTTGTGATACAAAATATGCCATAGGATGCTATAATCTTGGAAATATGTACTTTAAAGGTGATAGAGTCAAAGAGGACACTATTCATGCAAAAGAACTTTATAATAAAGCTTGTAGTTTGGGGCATGGTATGGGATGTTATAATCTTGGATTTATGTATGCCAATGGGAAAGGTCTCAAACAGCATTATGGGAAAGCGTTAAAATTTTATAAAAAAGCTTGTGATAGTAACTATGCACAGGGCTGTTTTAATCTTGGAGTTATCTATCATAAAGGAGTTGGAATAGATAAAAACGCTACTCAAGCCAAAGAGTTTTTTGGAAAGGCGTGTGCTGGTAAAAATGAAAGAGGTTGTAAAGCCCTTGCCACTTTAAAGCAAAAGAAGTAAAAGCTAAATCTATTCGTTTATTTACCTATGAAAATTGGCACTTATTTAATTTGCATTCCTAATCTATCAAAAACGATGGAAAATTGAAGTTTTTAACAAAAATATAAAGAGAAGAGATGAAAAAAGAAAAACTCCTTATCAGTGCTTGTTTAATGGGTGAAAATGTCAAATATAATGGGAAAAATAATTTGATAGATTTGGATAAAATAAAAGAGCAGTATATGCTTATCCCTTTTTGTCCTGAGGTAGTAGGCGGATTACCGACTCCAAGGTCTCCTAGTGAGATAGTTGGTAGTCACCCTTTGATGCTTCTCAACAAAGAAGGAGTAGAGGTGACGCATGAGTTTATAAAAGGGGCAAAAGAGGCTTTAGCAGTTATTAAAAAAGAGACAATAATTAAAGCTCTTCTTAAATCCAACTCTCCCTCTTGCTCCTCCTATTTGGTTTATGATGGAAGTTTTTCAGGAGTTTTAGTAAAAGGGGAGGGGGTTACTACTTCTCTTTTACGCAAAAATGGTGTTGAGATATTTGATGAGACGAACAGTTTTAAGCTTCTAAATCATTGATAAGGAATACAAATTAAAAGAAAATCGTAATTTTTGATATAATTCAAAAAAATATAGGATTTATACTCGATGAAGAAAGTTATAATCACAGGAATTACAGGTCAAGATGGCGCTTATCTAGCAGAGCTTCTTTTAGAAAAAGGGTATGAGGTGTATGGCACATATAGACGAACCTCATCTGTTAACTTTTGGCGTATTGAGGAGCTTGGGATTGAGAAGCATCCACATTTACATCTTATAGAGTATGATTTGACCGACCAAGCAAATAGCATTAGAATGGTAATGGAGATAGAGCCTGATGAGATATATAATCTAGCAGCCCAAAGCTTTGTGGGGGTGTCGTTTGAGCAACCTTTGGCTACGGCTCATATCACAGGACTAGGAGCGGTTCATCTGCTTGAAGCTATTCGTACCATTAACCCAAAAATCAGATTTTATCAAGCCTCCACTTCTGAGATGTTTGGAGAGGTTCAGGAGATACCACAAACAGAAAAAACTCCATTTTATCCACGTAGCCCATATGGTGTTGCCAAGCTTTATGCCCACTGGATGGTGATTAATTATTGTGAGTCTTATGGGATGTTTGCTACCTCTGGCATACTTTTTAATCATGAATCACCACTTAGAGGAAAAGAGTTTGTTACTCGAAAAATTACTGATAGTGTTGCCAAGATAAAACTAGGAAAGTTGGATGTTTTGGAGCTTGGAAATATGGATGCCAAGCGTGATTGGGGATTTGCTAAAGATTATGTGGAGGGAATGTACCTCATGCTTCAAGCCGATACTCCTGATAGCTATGTATTGGCAACCAACCGAACAGAGACGGTACGAGATTTTGTTACAATGGCGTTTAAAGCGGTGGATATTGAGTTGGAGTTCAAAGGAGCAGAGCAAGATGAGATAGGGGTAGATAGAGCCACAGGAGAGACATTGGTTCAGGTCAACCCCAAGTTCTACCGACCTTGTGAAGTGGAGCTTTTAATTGGAGACCCTAAAAAAGCAAAAGAGAAGCTAGGATGGGAAGCCTCTACCACACTCGAAGAGCTATGTGCGATGATGGTCAAGGCTGATTTAAAAAGGAATGAGCGTGGCTTTAGTTTTTAAAGATAAAAAAAAGAGTATCTTAATCACAGGGATTGATAGTTTTACTGGAAAGCATCTGTCTGTTTATCTAAAAAACTTGGGATATGATATCTATGGAACTTCCTATATTACAGAGAAAAAGGATATCTACCAATGTGATATTAGAAAAAAAGAGGAGATTTTATCTATTTTAGAGAAGGTAAAACCCAATTTTATTATACATATGGCAGGTATCTCTTTTCCTGCTCATGGTAATAATCAAGACTTTTATGAGATTAATACCATTGGAGCGATTAATCTTTTGGATGCTTTAGTCGAGCTAAATTTAACACCAAAAAAAGTTATACTTGTAAGTTCTGCTACTGTTTATGGAAATCAAGGTTTAGAGCTACTTGATGAGTCACTCTGCCCAACTCCTGCTAACCACTATGGGGCTAGTAAATATGCAATGGAGTCTATGGCAAAAAACTATTTTTCTAAACTCAATCTCATTATCACACGTCCATTTAACTACACAGGTCACGGTCAACCTGACCATTTTTTAATCCCTAAGATAGTCAAACATTTTAAAGAGCAGAGCAAAAGTATTGAACTAGGAAATATTGATGTCAGTCGAGAATTTAATGGGATTCTTTATATCTGTGAAGTTTATGCTAAACTTTTAGAGAGTAATCACAGCTCAAAAATTGTAAATTTAGCCAGTAATAGAGGAATTAAACTCTTAGAGGTGATTGAGATGATGCAAGAGATTGCAGGATACAAGATAGAGGTGAAGATTAATCCTAAGTTTGTACGCAAAGATGAGATTAAATCACTCACAGGTTCAAATGAAAAGCTTTTTGGACTGATTGGAGAGGTAGTGCAGAGAGATTTTAAATTAACCCTTAAGGATATGTTTGAAGCCTAGAATTTTAATTGATGCCATAGCACTACTATTTCCACTAACAGGTATAGGAAGATATACTTATGAGGTTGCAAATCGTCTAAAAAATAGTAGTACTATTAAATATAACTATTTTTATGGATATTTCTCCAAAAACCTTTTAGAGAGTAATCAAAAATCCAATCTAAAAAGAGTAAAATCTATTATACAAAAGATACCTCTACTCAAAAAAATCTCTAGAAAAATATTAAAACTATTAAGTAGGTTTTTTACTTCTAAATATGACCTCTATTGGCAACCAAATTTTATTCCAGATAATGGTATTAACGCAGATAAAATCATCACTTCCGTACATGATTTTTCTTTTATTCACTATCGTAATTTTCACCCTAAGGAGAGAATTGAACATATTGAGAAATATTTTTTTAAAAATGTAATAAAAAGCGATATTATTATAACAGGATCAAATTTTACAAAAAAAGAAATATTGGAGAGACTGCCATTTAAAGAAAATAAAATAGAGGTTATTTATCATGGTATTGACCATAATCTTTTTAAAGTTTATAAAAAGCCAAAAGTAGATTTTGACCTACCCCAAAAGTATATATTATCCGTAGGAAGCATAGAGCCACGAAAAAATCTTATTGGTCTGTTAAAAGCATATAATCTTTTGGATAAATATTTAAAGCAGGAGTATAAACTGGTTCTTGTAGGTTTTAAAGGGTGGGAGAACTGTGAGATAATGGAGATTATAGAAAAAAATAAAAAGAGTATTCACTATCTTGGATTTATTACGGATGAGGAGTTAGCAAAAGTATATAATCTAGCTTCTATTTTCGTATTTCCCTCTTTTTATGAAGGTTTTGGACTTCCACCACTCGAAGCGATGGCATGTGGCACACCTGTAGTCTTATCAAATAGCTCCTCTTTGCCTGAGGTGGGTGGTGATGCAGTCGTCTACTGTAATCCACACAATACAGATGACATTAAAGAGAAGATAGAGATAATTTTAACTGATAAAACACTTCAAAAAAAGCTTATTACTAAAGGGTTAATTCAAGCAAAAAAATTCTCATGGGAAAAATCAGCCCAAGAGCATCTAGCTATTTTTCAAGAGCTACTAGAGAGATGAAAAAGCTGAAAATAGCCATTGTCCATGATTGGCTTGTGACCAATGCAGGGGCTGAAAAAGTGCTACGAGCCATGATTGACCTATATCCTCATGCTGACATCTTCTCACTTGTTGATTTTTTGGATAATCAAGAGCGAAAAGAGGTACTAAATGGTAAAATATCTACCACCTCATTTATCCAAAATCTACCTCTTGCCAAAACACACTTTAGAAACTATCTACCACTTTTTCCCAAAGCGATTGAGAGCTTAGATTTTGCTGGATATGATGTGATTATTAGTAGCTCTTGGGCAGTAGCAAAAGGGATAAAAAAATCCAAGTATCAAAGACATATCTGCTACTCTCATACCCCCATTCGTTATGCGTGGGATTTGTATGCAGAGTATACCTCACGGCTAAAACAGCCCAAAAAGTTTTTGGTGCAACAGACACTAAAGTATATTAAAAGATGGGATATATCCACTCTTGATAGGGTTGACTATTTTATTGCCAACTCCACCTTTGTCGCTAAACGAATAGAGACAACCTATCAAAGAGAAGCCAAAGTTATTCACCCACCTATAGATGTGAATAACTTTAGACTTTTTACCAACAAAGAGGAGTTTTATCTCTGTGCTTCACGGCTTGTTCCCTATAAAAAAACCAAACTTATTGTAGAGGTGTTTAATACCATGCCTGATAGAAAACTGGTGGTGATTGGCAAAGGTGAGGAGTACCAAGAGATAAAAGCGATTGCAAAGGAGAATATTGAGGTACTGGGCTATCAAACTGATGAGGTACTCATAACCTATATGCAAAGAGCCAAAGGGTTTATCTATATGGCACTAGAGGATTTTGGGATTATACCTGTAGAGGCGATGGCGTGTGGTACACCTGTAATTGGCTATGGGGTGGGTGGGCTTAGAGATACAGTCATAGACAAAGAGACAGGTCTTTTTTTTGAGGAGCAGACGATTGACTCTCTTAGCGATGCAATAGAGAGATTTGAGGCGTTAGAATTTAATTCTCAAAAAATTTCTGACCATGCAAACAGGTTTTCTTTGGAGAGATTTTATAGGGAGTTTGAGGAGTTCACTTTTAAAGTTAATATCACTATTTTACAAAAAATATGACAATTTGACATATTTTGCCTTAGATGAAAAAAATTCTATTAGAATATCATCATAACTACTCTCAAAAGGATTTAACTACTATGGATGCAAACAAACAAAAAGCTTTAGATATGGCGATGAAACAGATTGATAAAACATTTGGAAAAGGGACGATTGTAAGACTGGGTGATAAAGATATTGAGCCTATCGAGTCTATTAGTACAGGCTCTCTTGGGCTTGATATGGCTCTGGGAATTGGTGGGGTACCTGTGGGTAGAGTTATCGAGGTTTATGGACCAGAGAGTTCAGGTAAGACTACTTTAGCACTACAGATTACAGCTTCTGCTCAACTTGATGGAAAAGTTTGTGCCTTTATTGATGCAGAACATGCTCTGGATGTATTATATGCCAAAAATTTAGGTGTTGATGTAGAGAACCTTTTGGTTTCTCAACCCGATTTTGGAGAACAAGCCCTTGATGTTTTAGAGACTTTGGCACGTTCGGGGGCTGTTGATGTTATTGTGGTCGATTCTGTCGCAGCGTTGACACCAAAAGCAGAGATAGAGGGTGAGATGGGTGATATGCAAGTGGGGCTTCAAGCTCGTTTGATGAGTAAAGCTCTTAGAAAACTTACTGCTATTTTACACAAAACCAATACCACTGTAATTTTTATTAACCAACTTCGTATGAAAATCGGAATGATGGGATATGGAAGCCCTGAGACAACCACAGGTGGAAATGCTCTTAAGTTCTATGCCTCTGTTAGAATTGATGTACGAAGAATAGCAACACTTAAACAGGGTGAATCACAGATTGGTAACCGTGTCAAAGCTAAAGTTATTAAAAATAAAGTTGCTCCACCATTTAGACAAGCAGAGTTTGACATTATGTTTGGTGAAGGTATCTCAAAAGAGGGTGAATTGGTAGATTATGGTGTCAAGCTTGATATTGTAGATAAATCAGGTGCATGGTTCTCATATGGTGAGATGAAATTGGGACAAGGTAAAGAGAACGTCAAAGCTAAGTTTAAAGAGGATACCAAACTGCGTGATGAAATAGAGGAAAAAATCAAAGAGGCATTGGGGATTACAAGTATGTTAACTATGGATACCAAAGCGATAAAAGAGAGTGAAGAGGATTAATTTTAATAAAGATTGAGAGGTAGCCTAAAGTTAAAAAAAGGGGTTCATTGGCTATAATCAATCCATTAAAATTAAAAATGGAATGATAAAATGAAAAAAATCCTACCTCTACTACTTTTGAGCCTTATGGGGTCTTATGCACAGGTTATTGATGCGATTGCAATTGATGTGAATGGAGAACCCATTACCACATTGGAAATTCAAGCAGTACAGCAGAAGCAGAAAATTTCAAAAAAAGCAGCCATTGAAGCACTTATTAACCATCGACTAGAGAAAGGTGTTATTGAATCTTCAAATATTGTTGTCGATAAAGCTGAAGTAGATATGAAAATTAATCAGATAGCACAATCTCGTGGTATGAGTATAGATCAGATGAAGAAAATTCTGACCTCCAAAGGGCTGACATGGGAGTCTTATAAAGAGCAATTGAGCATGGAGTTGAAAAAAGAGAAGTTTTTTAGACAACATATCGCCTCTTCTATCTCTCAACCCAGTGATGACGAGCTAAAGGTCTACTATGAAACCCACAAAGCAAAGTTTGATGGATTATCTTCTGCAATACAGATGAGTTTGGTTGCCTACTCCTCTAACTCCTCTTTAAAACTTCAAGAGGCGATAAAAACACCCATGCGAAAAATCCAAGGGGTAGAGCAAAAACCTATTTTAGCTAGTAATAATAATATGAATCCTCAACTCTTTAAGGTCATCCAAAATACTCCAACAGGTAGCTTTACCAAGCCTATCAATACAGGAAAAGGATTTGTTGCCTATTATGTAAAAAGCAAAGGTGGAGGTCAGGCTCAAGGTGGCTTTGCCTCAGTCAAAAATACTGTGGTGATGCAGTGGCTACAAGAGGAGCGAATCAAAGCAGGAAATGATTTTATTAATAAACTCAAGAGTGATGCCAATATTAGAATCATTAGATTATAAAAACAGAAGTAGAAAGAATAGATGGACGCATATGAATATGGAGAGCTTTTAAAAGTTCTAACCAGTAAAATAGAGAATATTAAAAATATTGTAAAGCCCGATGAGATAACTGCTCGTCTAACCCAGATATCAGACCTACAGCAAGAGCCTAGCTTTTGGGATGATACTAAAAATGCTTCAAAAGTCTCACAAGAGAAGACCAAAAAAGAGCGTGTATTGGCACGATATAAAAAAGCCTATGCATCAGTCTATGACGCAGTTGATTTTTTTGATATGGCAAAAGGTGAAAACGATGAAGAGACCCTAGAGATGCTCTATATGGAAGCAGACAGCCTAGATGAGACCATCAATTCCCTAGAGGTACAGATGATGCTTAGTGGTGAAAATGATGGGAACAATGCCATTGTTTCTATTCACCCAGGAGCAGGAGGAACAGAGTCTCAAGACTGGGCAAATATGCTCTATCGTATGTACCTGCGTTGGGCAGAGCGACGGGGTTTCAAAGTAGAAGGACTCGATTATCAAGCAGGAGAGGAAGCGGGAATCAAAGATGTCAGTTTTATTATCAAAGGTGAGAATGCCTATGGCTATCTAAAGGTTGAAAATGGGATTCACCGTTTGGTGCGAATATCTCCTTTTGATAGTAATGCCAAACGTCATACCTCTTTCTCCTCGGTGATGGTCTCCCCCGAGGTAGATGATGATATTGATATTGAGATAGAGGAGAGAGATTTACGCATCGATACCTATCGAGCCTCAGGTGCAGGGGGGCAACACGTCAACAAGACAGAGAGTGCCATTCGTATCACACATACTCCTACCAATATTATTGTACAGTGTCAAAATGATAGAAGCCAACACAAAAATAAAGCTACAGCGATGAAGATGCTTAAATCACGTCTCTATGAGTATGAGATGGAGAAGAAACAGGCAAAATTGGATGGGGTAGAGAAGAGTGACATCGGTTGGGGACATCAAATACGCTCCTATGTCTTGGCTCCTTATCAACAGGTGAAAGATACCAGAAGCAATCAGCCATTTTCCAATGTCGATGGAATCCTTGATGGAGACATAGATAGGCTAATTGAGGGAGTTTTAATTTCACTTATGAAGTAAGTTTTCACGATACATCCACGATTAACAATTATAATTCACACAATATAATAAATATCTTGCAAAACTAGGAACGGATGGCTTTAGCCTCGTTTTGTTCGGGACTAAAGTCTCCGATTCAAAATAGTTTTGCAAGAAGTCTAATAAAAAAGGATAAGGCATGAAAAGGATACTATTTCTCTCTATTATGTTGCTATCTCTGAGTGTCAATTCACTCTTTGCAGAGGTGGTAAAAGGGCAAAAAATGTACAAAAAATATCTTCAACCGCAATGTAAAAACATGAGTGGTAGCGATTTTGCATCCAAGCACTCTCAAGATGAATGGGAAGAGATTTATGATGCAGGTGCATTGAATTCTGAGATAAAAAAAATCTGTAAGGGCAAAATAATTAATGAAAAATTTCTTCCCCATATTTATGATTTTGTTTATGAATATGCGAATGATTCCGCAAAAGTTCCGAGTCCAAAATAGTGTAAGGTTCTTTATGTTATTAGAACAATGTGAGCTAAAAATATTCTTGTCAATAATCTAAAATCTTTTAATTTGGGGATTTAGTTTCTTATTTTAGTGTTCTTAGGGTGTGAGGCTTGATTTTTCTAACCCCAAAAATAGTATAATAATTACCCCTCTTAA